>JAHJJF010000086.1 GCA_018823135.1 Pseudomonadota bacterium | reverse complement strand
TTTGTGTAAAACAGGTTCCTGATGCCAAGGATGTCAGGCTTGACCCGAAGACCAACACCCTGGCCCGCGAAGGGGTTCAAAGTATAATGAATCCCTATGACCGCCATGCCTTGGAAGAAAGTGTCAGGCTTAAGGAAAGATTCGGCGGTACGGTAACCGTGATAACCATGGGGCCGCCTCAGGCTGCGGAAGTCTTGCGTGATGCAGTGGCCTGCGGCGCGGATGAGGCTGTGCTTGTTTCAGACCGGGCTTTTGCCGGGGCGGACACCTGGGCAACCACGTATACGTTGTCGCGGGCTATCAAGAAACTTGGCGGGTTTGACCTGATTCTCTGCGGCAAGCAGGCGATTGACGGCGATACTGCCCAGGTTGGTCCGGGTTTGGCCGAACGGCTTGATATTCCTTATATCACCTATGTCAGAAAAGTTTCGGACTGCAATGAAACCGTCATTTATCTCGAAAGAATGATGGACGACGGATACGATGAAGTGGAAATGCAACTTCCCGCCCTGCTCACGGTGGTCAAGGAGATAAATGATCCGAGGATTCCCGGACTTAAAGGGAAGATGAAGGCCAAAAAACTTGAAATCACCACGATGAACGCCTCTGATATCGGCGCTGACCCGGATTGTCTGGGGCTCAAGGGATCCACGACACAGGTTGTGCGGGTATTCTCTCCCGCAGCCAAGGCGGATCGTTCCATGTTGACCGGCACTGTTGAAGAACAGGTGGATCAGCTGCTGGATAAACTCGAAGGGGTGATTTAATCCATTGTCCTTCTTCGAATTTTAATGAAACCATTGACTTATAATTATACTATTTGGTTATGTTGAAGATAGATC
Source organism: Pseudomonadota bacterium (assembly GCA_018823135.1). Taxonomy (NCBI): domain Bacteria; kingdom Pseudomonadati; phylum Pseudomonadota; species Pseudomonadota bacterium. Next base: position 99,720 of record JAHJJF010000086.1, on the reverse strand, counting down.
TTGAAATATGTATCGGCTGTGGCGCATGTGCGGAAACCTGCACATTCGGCGCTATCGAAATGGTTGATGATCAGCCGGTTGTAAACGATAAATGCACCCTCTGCGGAAGCTGCGTCGATGCCTGTGAAGCTGAAGCAATTACTCTGGAAAGGGAAGAACGAGAAGCGCTGAACGATCTTGCCGATTGGTCCGGGGTATGGGTTTATGCAGAATTCAGAAACGGGCGGATTGCGCCTGTTTCTTTTGAACTCCTTGGAATTGGACGGGAACTGGCTGCGCAGCGCAAGGTGCGACTTTCCGCAGTGCTTATCGGTTCGGGGTTGGAGGGGCAGGCTGAAGAGCTGGTTGCTTACGGTGCTGATACGGTTTACCGGGTAGATGCCCCGGCACTGGAATACTTTACCGATGATGCCTATGGCAATGTTCTGGAAGATTTGATCCGTGAGCACAGGCCTGAAATAGTACTTGCCGGCGCCACGGCAATCGGCCGCTCATTTATCCCCAGGGTAGCTACCCTGATGGGAACCGGACTCACTGCAGATTGCACGAATCTGGAGATCCGGGAAGAAGACGGCGCTTTATTGCAAACCCGCCCGGCATTCGGTGGCAATGTTATGGCAACGATAGTCTGCCCTTATACCAGACCCCAGATGGCGACAGTCCGACCATTGGTCATGCGTCCCAATGAATATGACAAGGTTCGCCGCGGGGAGATTATTGATTTCACGCCCGCTCCAGGCAGGATGGATTCCCGGGTCAAGGTGTTGCGTAATGTCAATGAAGAGGCCGATCAAGTCAATATCACCGAGGCAGATATCATTGTCGCCGGTGGACGCGGCCTTGAAAGCGAAAAGGGTTTTTCCTTGATAAAAGACCTGGCGGATGTCCTTGGCGGAGCTGTGGCAGCATCGAGAGCTGCGGTGGACAGCGGCTGGATTTCTTATCCCCATCAGGTTGGCCAGACCGGCAAGACCGTATGCCCGAAAGTGTATTTTGCCTGTGGAATTTCCGGCGCCATTCAGCATGTTGTCGGCATGCAGTCGTCAAAAACCATAGTCGCAATCAACAGAGACTCGGAAGCATCGATTTTTGATGTGGCGACCTATGGCATCCAGGGTGATCTTTTTGAGGTGCTGCCTGTGCTGGTTGATAAATTGAAGCAAAGGAAAGGGCGATGAGTCTTGCTGGAAAAGTTGCCGTAGTTACCGGAGGCAGCAGGGGAATCGGTAAAGCAGTATCCCTGCGTCTTGCAGCAATGGGAGCCAGGGTGGTTGTCAACTATGTCAGCCGTCCGGAAATGGCCGAAGATACGGTAAGGATAATCCAGGATGCCGGAGGCGAGGCCGCTTCCATTCAATTTAATATTGCTCAGCCCGCCGAGGTTCAGGAGGCTTTTGCTACTATACTCGCAGAACATGGCCGGGTCGATATTCTGGTAAATAATGCCGGTGTGACCCGTGACGGATTGCTTTTGAAAATGAAGGACGAGGATTGGGATACTGTCCTTGATATCAATTTGAAAGGTGCGTTCAATTGTATCCGTTCCATCTACAGGCCGATGATGAAGCAGCGATGGGGGCGTATCGTCAACATTACCTCGGTGATCGGTTTTGCCGGAAATGCCGGACAGGCTAATTATGCCGCTGCAAAGGCAGGTCTGATGGGGCTGACCAGGTCGGTCTCAAAGGAATTGGCTACAAGAGCAATTACCGTGAATGCGGTGGCACCGGGCTATATCGATACGGATATGACTCGCGAACTGCCTGAAGCAGTTAAGGAAAAAGTGCTTTCCGAAGTACCCATGGGAACATTGGGTACCGGAGAGGATGTTGCCGGGGCCGTAGCATTTCTGGTTTCGGAAGATGCAAAATATGTAACCGGTCAGTGCATTCACGTCAACGGTGGCATGTTCATGGGATGAACGGACTGTTTATTATTATCTGATTCATTAGTTTTTATCATAAAAATAAGGAGAACACATTATGGCTGTAGAAGACAAACTCATTGATATTATTGCAGAGCAACTGAGTGTTGATAAAGATAAAGTTGTGCCAGGAGCTTCTTTTGTTGATGATCTCGGCGCTGACTCACTTGATCTTGTTGAGTTGATCATGGCGATGGAAGAAGCCTTTGATATTGAAATCGCTGATGAGATTGCAGAAAAGATCATCACGGTCCAGCATGCTATTGACCATGTAAAGACTGTAACCGAATAAGTTTTGCGGTTATACCGATAATTCGATTTTGTCATAAGCAAAATGTTTATGGCATGGAAGTGTTATTGGAATTATAGAATGCTATGCCCCTTTTTTGGGGCACTTGCATTTTAGAAGATGTTTCTGTAGACAGGCGTTGATCCAAGAGGATAAGGATTAATGATTTTGAATCGAAACAAGTTTTCTGAGAGGGCTTTAAGGTGAGCAGAAGAGTTGTTGTGACAGGGTTGGGACTGGTTACTCCACTTGGAACCGGAGTCGATAAAACCTGGCAGGCGATTTGTGCCGGTCAAAGCGGCGTCGGTCCAATCACCAAGTTTGATGCAAGTGACCACGGGGTCCGAATCGCCGCAGAGGTGAAGGACTTTGATGTAGAGAATTTTATTGATAGCAAGGTCGCCAAACATCTTGAGCTTTTTGTCCAGTATGCGGTGGCTGCTGCCGGAATGGCCATTGAAGATGCCGGACTTGAGATTACTGATGAAAATACCCATAGAATAGGGGTTGTTACCGGAAACGGCATCGGCGGACTTCCCACCATTGAAAAGTATCATCAGATTTTATTGGAAAAGGGGAATAAAAGGATTACGCCTTTTTTCATTCCCATGGTCATTTCCAATATGAGCGCCGGGCAGATTTCGATTATCTATAAGGCGCGGGGGCCGAATCTTTCGTTGACCACCGCCTGCGCTGCGGGTTCACATGCCGTTGGCGATGCGTTCAGAATGATCAGCCGTGGAGATTGCGATATGGCAATCACCGGTGGCAGTGAATCAACCATCTGTCCGTTGGCCGTTGCCGGGTTCAATAACATGAAAGCCCTTTCCCGAAACAATGATGACCCTCATGGAGCGTCCCGGCCCTTTGACGCCCAGCGGGATGGTTTTGTTATTTCAGAAGGCGGCGGCATGCTCATCCTTGAAGAATATGAACACGCCAAGGCCCGCGGTGCAAAAATTTATGCCGAGATGGCGGGATACGGCCTCACCGGTGACGGGTACCACATGGCTGCGCCCCCGGAGGACGGTGAAGGTGCTGTCCGCTGCATGCGGATGGCCATTGCGGATGCGGGGATGATCCCTGCGGATATCGATTATATCAATGCCCACGGCACGTCGACTCCTTTGAATGATGCAGGCGAAACCCGGGCCATCAAAGCGGTATTCGGCGAGCATGCATATAAACTTGCGGTGAGTTCAACCAAGTCAATGACCGGCCATATGTTAGGTGGCGCAGGTGGTATTGAAGCGGTTTTCACGGCATTGGCAGTGCATAATCAGATCATGCCTCCGACAATAAATCTGCACCATTCTGATCCGGAGTGTGATCTTGATTATGTTCCTCATAAGGCCAGAAAGGCCAAGATCCGCGCAGCTATTTCAAATTCATTTGGTTTTGGCGGCACCAATGCCGTACTTTTGATGAAACGGTTTGAGGGCTAACGGTGAGAGTTGCAATCGGCAGTGATCATGGCGGTTATGATCTGAAAGAACAGATAATTACTGTGCTCAAGGACCTGGGACATGAAGTGGATGACCGGGGATGCTATTCCACTGCTTCTGTCGATTATCCGGATTTTGCCAGACAGGTATGCAAGGTTGTTGAACAGGGCAGTTCTCAGCGGGGTATCCTGATCTGCGGCACCGGTATCGGGATGTCCATGGCGGCAAACAGGTATAAATCAATCCGGGCGGCATTATGCCACGAGCTTTTTACCGCCAGGATGAGCAGAGAACATAATGATGCAAATATTCTCTGCATGGGGGCAAGGGTTATCGGGCCTGGACTTGCCATTGAAATGGTCAAGACCTGGATGGCAACGGACTTTGCCGGGGGGCGACATCAGACCCGGATTGATAAGATTTGATATCAATATGCATTCAAATTCTAACTTCGCCGCTTTCGCTGCTGTTGGCTTCGTCATCGGCCTCCTCAACGTACTTAGTGTACACCTCCGGGGCCTTCTTCTTGCCGTCTTGTTAGAAAAGCGAGAGGATCGAGACCCGAACAGCACTCGTCCGACAGATATTCGTTTTTTATATATTTTATAGTATAAGGCCTTGTTGATAATTACTCGATTATTTATGAATTAATCTCTTTTGGAGTAACCTGTAAGTGTCTTTCCTCAAACAAACAGATCCCGAGGTATATCGTTCAATTCAATATGAACTTGAACGGCAGAGCTATCAACTTGAATTGATTGCCTCTGAAAACATAGTCAGCGAAGCGGTGCTTGAAGCGCAGGGCTCCATTTTCACAAATAAATATGCCGAGGGCTATCCCAGCAAACGCTATTACGGCGGCTGTGAATATGCCGATGTCATCGAGACCTTGGCCGTTAATCGGGCCAAGGAGATTTTTCAGGCTGAATATGCAAATGTTCAGGCGCATTCCGGCAGTCAGGCAAATATGGCGGTTTATTTCGCCACCCTGAAACCCGGCGATAAGGTGCTTGGAATGGATCTGGCCCATGGCGGCCATCTCACTCATGGAAGTCCTGTAAGTTTTTCAGGACAATTGTATGACTTTGTTTCCTATGGGGTTGATCGCCAGACTGAGTGTATCGATATGGCGGAAGTTGAGCGAATCGCCACGGAACAAAAACCCAAGATGATCGTTGCCGGCGCCAGTGCCTATCCGCGGATTATCGATTTTGCAGGCTTCAGGAAGATTGCCGACAAGGTGGGCGCTTTATTTATGGTTGATATGGCCCATATTGCCGGTCTGGTCGCCGGCGGTGTGCATCCTTCGCCAGTGCCCTATGCCGATTTCGTCACCTCCACCACCCATAAAACCATGCGCGGCCCCCGCGGCGGGATGATCCTTGCCCGGGAAGAATTTGCCAAGCGCCTGGACAGCAAGATATTTCCAGGTATCCAGGGCGGGCCTCTGGTTCATGTCATTGCTGCCAAGGCGGTAAGCTTTAAAGAGGCAATGACCGAAGATTTCAAGATTTATCAAGGGCAGGTGGTTAAAAACGCCCGGGTGCTTGCTGATAAACTAAAAGGTTTCGGCTTCAGAATAGTTTCCGGCGGCACGGATACTCATCTTCTGCTGGTTGATCTGAGCAATAAATCAATCACCGGCAAGGATGCGGAAAATGCCCTTGAGGACGCAGGGCTGACCGTCAATAAGAACGCCATTCCCTTTGATACCCAGAGCAGGTTTGTTACCGGCGGGGTTAGAATCGGCACGCCGGCGGTGACAACCCGTGGTTTAAAAGAACCGGAAATGGAACGGATTGCCGACTGGATAAACCGGACCATCAGTAATTTGCACAACAAGGAAGAGCATGCCAGAATCCGTTTTGAAGTACGTGATCTCTGTGAGAGATACCCTCTTTATCCAGGGCTGGAAAGGGACGACAGTTAACGATGCCGATGACTGACCGTCCATCATGGGACGAATACTTTATGGGGATTACTGAACTGGTTGCGCAAAGGGCAACCTGCACCAGGCGTCGTGTCGGCGCAATCCTCGTGCGCGATCGCAGGATTATCTCAACCGGATACAATGGCGCTCCTACGAGTATCCGTCACTGTGGGGAAGTGGGATGCATCCGTGAAGTACAGGGGATTCCTTCCGGGGAGAGGCATGAATTGTGCCGCGGCCTTCATGCTGAACAGAATGCAATAATTCAGGCTGCCCTTCATGGTGTCAGCGTCGAGGGAGCGTCCCTTTATTGCACCAACATGCCCTGTTCAATCTGCAGCAAGATGCTCATCAACGCCCGAATTCTTGATGTTTTTTATAAAGAAGGGTATGCTGATTCTCTTTCATCTTCGTTGATGTCCGAGGCAGGAATGTCGTTTACGCAGATCGGCTGAAAGACTTTCCGGGTTTCGAGTTGATACTCAACAATGATGATCTCGTTTGTCTATGATATCGACAAAATAAATCCTGGAGCAAATCACTATGAAATGTCCTTATTGTGGTCACCTGGAAAACAGAGTCATCGATTCCCGTCTTAACAAGGAATACACCATCACCCGCCGCAGGCGTTCATGTGATTCGTGTGGTCGCCGGTTCACAACTTATGAAAGGTTGGAGGTGACCATGCCGATGCTGGTGAAAAAGGATGGCCGCCGTGAAGCCTGGGATCGGCACAAGGTTGTCGAGGGGCTGAAGAAGGCATGCGAAAAACGACCAGTGAGCATGGCCCAGATCGATGATTTTGTCGATGCAATGGAAAGAGAGCTTCAGGATATGGGGGAAAGAGAGATTCCCATTAAACTTGTCGGTGAAAGGGTCATGGACGGGCTTCGCCAGATCGACGGTGTCGCCTATGTCCGGTTTGCCTCGGTTTACAGACAGTTTAAGGATCTGAATGAATTCATGGATGAACTTAAGGATATGCTCGGCGGACCGGTGCAGGATCTGAAGATTTGATGAAATCGTAACAGACTGATTTCATCGAGTATATGCCTTGTAACATGATGATTTTGTTTGGTGGGCCTTTTGCTGCAGCGACTTTTACGAGTTAATCAAGATTTGACAGAAGATTTTAATTTTATGAAGCTGGCCTTGCGTGAGGCCGCTAAAGGGATTGGCAAAACTTCTCCCAATCCATGTGTCGGGGCTGTAGTGGTTCGTGGCGGCAAGGTAGTTGGCAAAGGGTATCACCGGAAAGCCGGAACCCCGCATGCTGAAGTCAACGCCCTGCGAGCTGCGGGAGAACTTGCCCGTGGCGCGACAATTTATGTAACACTTGAGCCCTGTAATCACACCGGCCGGACACCGCCGTGCACCAAGGCTATACTTGAAAGCGGTATTAAAAGAGTGGTGGTGGGAATGCCAGACCCCAACCCGCAGGTTAAAGGCGGCGGGTGTGATTTTCTTACAAAAAAAGGGTTGTCTGTAACCAGCGGTGTCCTGGAAGAGGAATGCCGGGCGATAAACCGGCCGTTTATTAAACATATCCAGACAGGCCTCCCTTGGGTAATTTTGAAGGCTGGTTGCAGTCTTGACGGCCGGATTGCTGTTGCGAACGGCCAGAGCGGCTGGATTACCAATGACCAGTCACGGGCCGAGGTTCACAGGGTGCGGAACCGGGTTGATGCCATCCTCATCGGTGTGGGGACGGTCTTGGCTGATGATCCGTCTTTAACCGCCCGCTTGCCGAATCGTCGTGGCAAAGATCCCTTGCGGGTGATATTGGATACGCAGTTGAGAATGCCGCCACAGGCGAAAATGCTTAAACAGAGGTCAGCTGCGGCCACCTGGATTTTTTGCGGTAAACAGTATGATAAGGCCCGGCGCAATATGCTGGAAGACGCCGGGGCTATTGTCAGGCCGGTGCGGGTCACTAATGGTCGGCTTGATTTAACAGCGGTGTTGGAAATACTTGGCAGCCAGCAGCTGACATCCGTTCTGGTTGAGGGCGGCAGTAAAGTGCACGGATCATTTTTGCGGGCTGATCTTATTGATCAAGCCTTGATTTTTCTGGCGCCCATACTTATTGGTTCTGATGGTATTCCTTTGATTGATACAATGGGCCTTCAGTCTGTTCAAAACGCAAGACGTTTTAAAACGATTCGCACCAGGCGTTTCGGTGATGACATCATGATCGACGCGCTTGTTAATCAGGATTTCTGTTGAAAATTTTTGGGTTGGCTTGAGTCGCTATGTTTACAGGCATAATAATGGGAAAAGGCAGGTTAATCGAAAAACGTCCGTCCGGCGGCGGCATGATTTTCGGACTTAATGCCGACTTTGATCTGAATGATCCCCAGGAGGGTGAGAGCATAGCGGTAAACGGAGTTTGTCTGACTGCCAAGCAGATTTCAGGCCGTATTTTTACCGTGGATGTCTCCCCGGAAAGCCTTTCAAGGACCAACCTCGGTGAGCTGGCCACTGGAAGTGTTGTCAATCTCGAAAGAGCGCTGCGCTTGAGTGATCGTTTGGGCGGGCATCTGGTAAGCGGTCATGTGGATGCTGTAACCACGATACTTACCCGTAAACCTCAGGGGGATTTTGTCCGGTTTACCTTCGCCGTTCCCCACGGATTAGGGAAATATATCATTGAAAAAGGCTCGATAACCATCGACGGTATCAGTCTCACGGTAAATCATTGTGATGATGCTTCCTTTTCTGTGGCGATAATCCCCCATACCCTGGAAATTACCACATTGGGGCAAAGGAAGCAGGGTGATACGGTAAATATTGAAGTTGATCTGATTGGTAAATACGTTGAGAAGCTGCTTTCAGTTCAGGATGCAAACGGTTCAGAAACCGGCTCGGAATCAAGGATCAATCCTGCTTTTCTCGCAGAGCACGGGTTTTTAAAATAAGGCTTAAAGTAGTATCGTAGTTACAATACGGTATTGTAAGAATGAACTATTAGAACTCCTGTTGATTCAGTCAGGAGTTTTCAAATTGGTGGTACAGATGGCAGTAAATACGATTGAGGAAGTAATAGAGGATATTCGCGCCGGCAAGATGATCATTCTTGTGGATGATGAAGACCGGGAAAATGAGGGTGATCTTTGCATGGCGGCGCAGATGGTAACCCCTGCCGCGATTAATTTCATGGCCACCCACGGCAGGGGGTTGATTTGTCTTACCATGACTCCTGAACAGATAGAAAAACTGCAATTGCCGATGATGGTAAGGAACAATAAGTCGCCTTTTGAGACCGCCTTCACCGTAAGCATTGAGGCCAGAACCGGTGTGACCACCGGTATTTCCGCCGCAGACCGGGCCAGGACCATCCAGGTTGCGGTTGCCCCTGACGTGAAAGCAGAAGACATTGTCAGCCCCGGGCATATTTTCCCATTACGGGCACGGCAGGGAGGTGTTCTGGTCAGAACCGGACAAACTGAAGGTTCCGTCGATCTGGCCAGGCTTGCCGGTTTGCGGACCGCTGGAGTTATCTGTGAAATCATGAAAGAAGACGGCACAATGGCACGGATGCCGGACCTTGAGATTTTTGCCAGGGAACATGATCTCAAGATTGCAACCATTGCCGATCTTGTTGCCTATCGTCTCCAGAAAGATCTTCTGGTTCACCGGGCGGCAGAGACCATACTGCCTACCCGTTACGGCGGCGAATTCAAGGCCATCGTCTATACAAACGACGTTGATGACTACGAGCATCTTGCGTTGATAAAAGGTGACATAACTCCTGATCAGGAGGTCATGGTTCGCGTTCATTCCGAGTGTCTCACCGGCGATGTCTTCGGCTCGCTGCGCTGTGATTGCGGCAGTCAGCTGCATGCGGCGATGCGGATGGTGGGTGAGGCCGGTTGCGGCGTCATCCTTTACATGCATCAGGAAGGCAGAGGGATCGGACTGGTCAACAAGCTGAAGGCATATGCTTTGCAGGACCAGGGGATGGATACGGTGGAGGCCAATCTTTCGCTGGGTTTCAAGGCAGACCTCAGGGATTATGGAATCGGCGCTCAGATATTGAGAGATCTCGGAGTCGGCAAGATGAAACTGATGACCAATAATCCGAAGAAAATCGTCGGTCTCGAAGGCTATGGACTTGAAGTAAGCAGTCGAATCTCCATTGAAATGGAGCCGGTGCCAGAGAACCTCAATTATCTGAAATGTAAAAAAGATAAAATGGGGCATATGCTTGATTTAATCCCCGCTAGCAAGGGATAACATAGAGTTTTTAATCTCGGGAGGAAAACATGGCTAAAAATATTGAAGGAAAACTGCGGGCGGACGGTAAGAAATTCGGAATAGTGCTTTCCCGCTTCAACTCATTTATTTCCGAAAGACTCCTTGAGGGTGCCCTTGACACGCTTATCAGGTTCGGTGCTTCTGATGATGCAATTGCAATCGTTCGAGTGCCCGGGGCCTACGAAATTCCCCTTATTGCCCAGAAAATGGCAAAATCCGGCAAGTATGATGCGGTTATTTGTCTCGGCGCAGTTATCCGCGGCGCAACACCGCATTTTGACTTTGTTGCCAATGAGGCGGCAAAAGGGATTGCCCAGGTCGGCATGGAAACTGAAGTGCCGGTTATTTTCGGTGTCCTGACAACCGATACCATCGAGCAGGCTATTGAGAGGGCAGGGTCTAAAGCAGGCAATAAGGGTTCTGATTGCGCCTCTGCAGCCATTGAAATGGTTAACCTGCTTGAGCAGCTTTAAGAGAAGCCATCACTTTGCAATCCGGACAACAGAAAGGAATGGGACTGAGACGAAGGGCCAGAGAAATGGCCCTGCAGGTCCTTTATCAGAGTGAACTCACTGACGTTGTTGCGACTGACGTTTTTGAGCAGTTCTGCGATAATTTTGAATTCAACAAAAAGGCCATTCCATACGGGCGGCAGCTTGTTTACGGCGTCACTCAGCACCTTGAGGATGTCAATGGCCTGATAAAGAAACATGCTGTGAACTGGCGGATTGAGCGCATGTCAATGATTGACAAATGTATTCTGCGCATTGCCGTTTTTGAGATGATTCACCTGGAACAGGTTCCTGAGTCCGTGGCGATCAATGAAGCCTTGGAAATTGCCAGACGTTACAGCACCGACGAAGCAGTCCCTTTTATCAACGGCATACTGGACGCAATTCATTTGTCGCTTAAAAAGACAAAGGATTAGCCCGAATCCTTGATCGCACGCCTCTTTTCCTGTTAATGGGATGAAATTATTGGTGTTTTTTTTCGATAAAGGATTACAATTACCGCATGGCGCAAGAAAAAAAAAATAAGGAGACGCCGGCATTCGGCCAGGAGATTGTGGCGGTCTTCGGTATTTTTATAGCTTTATTTCTCCTCCTGAGCCTGCTCAGCCTTTCTACCGGAAAATTCACATTGACTCCGGACGCTAATTCCGGCAACTGGTGTGGAATTGTTGGTGAATTTACTGCCAGCCTTCTGATAAGTTTTCTGGGGTTGAGTTCCTTCTGGTTCCCCTTCCTTCTTTTCATTTACGCAATTCAGCTTTTTTCTCCCCATTCTTCACTGAAACGACTGCCTTATATAATTGCCGGATGCAGCGGCATTGTCATTACCAGTGCCGGGCTTTGGGCCAGCATCGAAAATGATTCCATATCCCTGTTCGGCAGGCAATATCAAGTTGGAGGTAATCTCGGCGATTTGTTAGCGGTTTATTCCGGCAAAGCCTTGGGTGGTCCCGGGTCGTTATTATTTTTCATTGCGGTTTTTCTTATTTCCATGATGGTTGCCATTCGGTTTTCTCCGTATCTATGCAGCTTGAAAATATCCCAGATCGCAGAACGGCTTCGAGACAGAATTCGCCAGAGAATTAATCAACGTGAAGCACTCAATGCCTCTCAGCCTGTATCCGCAGTGTCCCCGGTTGACGGGCGGCCAGTGGCGGAGGGAAAGAGACAACTGGTTCCCAGGGTGCACGAGCCGGTGAAACTGCTTACCGATGATGAGGATGATGATTTTCATCCGTTGCCTGTGACATCAGGTGAATACCGGCTACCGGGTATCGGTCTTCTGGATAAAATTGAGGAACAGGATTTCCAGCTGGACAAGGAATATTATTATGCGGTGAGTAAAAAGCTTGAGGAAAAACTGAAAGATTTCGGAGTGGAGGGTTCTGTCTCGGGCATTTCACCAGGGCCGGTGATTACCACATATGAATACTCCCCGGCTCCGGGGGTAAAGATTAATCGTGTTGTCGCCCTTGCAGATGATCTGGCTTTGGGCCTTAAAGCCGAGAGTGTTCGAATTGTCGGGTCCATCCCGGGGAAAGCAGCTCTTGGCATAGAGATTCCCAACCCGGTGCGCCGGGTGGTTCAGATCCGCGATATTTTGGGCAGTGAGAATTTCCAGAAAGCCACATCAAAATTGACTATCGGCCTGGGCATGGATGTCGTGGGAAATCCGGTCATGGCCAATCTTGCAAAGATGCCCCATCTTCTCATTGCCGGAGCCACCGGTGCTGGGAAAAGTGTCGGGATCAATTCGATAATCTGCAGTATTCTTTTCAAGGCGTCTCCGGAAGAGGTCAGATTGTTGATGGTTGATCCCAAGCGCATAGAGTTGTCTTCCTATGAAGATATTCCTCATCTGCTTCATCCGGTGGTGGTAGATCCCAAGCTTGCCAGCCGCGCCTTACAATGGGCGGTCCGGGAAATGGAGCGGCGCTATAAATTGATGGAAGAAAAGCGGGTTAAAAGTCTGGCGGCATATAATGAAGTGTCGGAAGAGAAATTACCTCTCATTGTTATCATTATTGATGAACTGGCTGATCTCATGATGGTTTCTTCCCGGGAAGTCGAAGACGCTGTTGCCCGTCTTGCGCAAATGGCCAGAGCCGCTGGCATGCATTTGATTCTTGCAACCCAGAGACCTTCGGTTGATGTTCTGACCGGCTTGATCAAGGCTAATTTCCCAACAAGAATTTCCTATAAGGTATCCTCAAAGATCGACTCCAGGACGATTCTTGATTCTAGTGGCGCCGAGCATCTTTTAGGCGCCGGAGACATGCTCCTGCTACCTCCTGGTTCAGCAAAACTTCAGCGTATTCATGGCGCTTATATTACCGAGAAAGAGATTGAGCGGATTGTCACCTTCCTCAAGGAGCAGGGCGTTGCCCAATATGATGATTCGGTTTTGGCCATCTCGGAAGAAATTGACAGTGCTGATTTTTCAGAAGACGATTATGATGAAAAATATGATGAAGCAGTCGCCCTTGTCTGTGAAACAGGGCAGGCATCAATTTCCATGTTGCAGCGCCGGATGAGAGTTGGTTATAACCGGGCCGCACGCATGGTTGAAACCATGGAAAAAGAAGGAATCGTCGGCCCTCCTGACGGATCAAAGCCCAGGGAGGTACTGGCAAGGAAATCGTATTGATACTCCTTTCATATCTTGCCAACAAAAATTTAATGATTACTTTTCTCAAGTAGCACAGGGGAAGTTCCGATAGGTTAGTTAATACAGGAGGTGACGGAATGCAATTGTTCTCCAAACCAGTAAATATGAAAAAAGTGCGTACGGTTATTTATCATCTGCCCGATGGTGAAGCATTGGTCATGAAGGTTGATGGCGTTGTGGATGATATGAAATTCGGCTTGGGTAAGATTTGCGATACATCTGAAATTGATGGGATCATTCATTTCTATCCCCGTGGTTACGCCTGATAAATACAACAATAACGAATCAACCATAGGGCATGCTTCAAAAAGAAGCGTGCCCTTTTTTTATTGTGTGCAGATCATAAATGTGATGTTATGTGATACCATGGACCTGAGAAATAAAAGTTTTGGAAAGCCAGATGATAAGAGACTCTCTCCTATTCTTCAACTTGCCGGCAGGGCGGCCCTTGAAGCAGGGAAAGTCGTTCGGGACCTCTACGGCAAACCCCATGATATCAGGCGTAAAGGCAATATCGATCTGGTTACTGAAGCGGATACCGCTGCGGAAGTGGTTATTCTCGATATTTTAAAAGCATCATCCATCCAGGCTGATTTTCTTGCCGAGGAATCATCAGGTTTGGGAAGCTTTGCGATTCCTCAGGGCCCGACATGGGTCATTGATCCCCTTGACGGTACAACCAATTTTGCCCACGGATTTCCCTGGTTCGGGGTTTCCATCGGTTATATGGAAAAAGGGAAACCCATGGCCGGGGTGATCTACTGCCCGATGCAGGATGAGCTTTTCTCTGCAGCGGCCGGCTGTGGCGCATGGCTCAATAATGATCCGATCAAAGTTTCGGAGGCGGATGCACTTGGCATCTCGCTCATGGCAACAGGTTTTCCGTATACAATCCAGGAAGATGCCGAAGCGGTTATGGCGGCCCTTAAGGCAGTGTTGACAAAATGCCAGGGCGTTCGCCGCGCCGGGGCTGCAGCCCTGGACCTTGCCTATGTCGCCTGCGGCAGGCTTGACGGGTTCTGGGAAATACAACTCAAACCCTGGGATACGGCAGCAGGGCAGATTATTCTTGAAGAGGCAGGGGGCAAGCTTACTGATTTCAAAGGGAAAGGTTACTCACCGTTTGTCCAGGAACTGTTGGCCACCAACAGTTTAATCCATGCGGAACTCGTTGAAGTTCTTGGCCGGTTCAGTGTGGATGAAAAGTAAGCACACTTTAGTGATCGAATCCCAACAAACATGTTTTGTGCAGTTGTATTTTTTGCCGTAGGGCTTGTCCGTGAACAGTTACACTGTCGTAATCCGCTTTATATCTTTGATCCTACTTTTTCATAATGCGCATTCCTTTCTGCTTCGGGACGGGCAAGAAAGGCATTCACTTCATCAAGCATTTCCTTTTGATCGTCAGCAAGACTTCCTGAAACATGCACGTAATTATTCTCATGGTCGCACGCTAAAAAAGTTGCGGGACTATTGAGTTGTTCAAGAAGCAGTTTCAGTTCTAAAACTGTACCTTCCGGTGTTTGAGGGATAAAGTGTCCTGCTCGAATTTTTTTTATGAGCGGGCTTTCCGGTCCGCCAAAAGGGGTGTTTTCACCATAAATCCACAACCTTCTTAAGCGGATAAATTCCGGTTGGGTTTGATTGATGATTTTTGCTGTTTCAATAATATGTCGCTGCCAGTTGGTTTTACCGCCCAGTCCCAATAAAACATAAAATGATGTCTCGATTCCCGCCTCTTTGAGCCAGGGTGCGATATCGGTTATCATTTTTGCAGACTGGCCTTTACGATGATATCGGAGGGTTTCAGGGTCACCTGACTCCAGACCGATATGGACACGACTCAGGCCGTTTTCAGCAAGCGTCAGGATATTTTCCCTGCCAAACTTTTTTAGCGTTGATGCCCTGGCGTAGGTGGTAATTCTTTTTAGCGGTGAGCTTTTTTTCAGATAATCTAATATTGTCACGATTGTTTCAATGCCTGCCTGCAAAGGATCGGCATCCCCCAAAAAAACGGTATCCGCCCTGGGGCGCAGGTGAAGAAGAAGATCGATATCATTTTTTATTTCCTGCACTGTTCGTATGGAGAAAACAGGTTCACCGAGATGCGGATAGATGCCGCAGAAACAGCAGCGATTCCATTTGCAGCCGCGGGTGATCCGTACAAGCATGCTTCTCCACTCACTGGGCGGACGAATCAGGGGGATTTCCGGGAGATTCTGGTGGTCAATCATAGGGGAAGTTTAATATGCCTTTAAGTTGGTTTGGAAACATTACCATCGGTTTATTTATGAAATAATCAATGGAAAGACACAATCAATACAATAGCAGCATTTCTAAATTGTCGGTCGCGCGAAAAACCGCGATACTGATTCATCTTTTATCTGTAACCTATTGGTAGTATTTTTTGCAATTTTCTCAAATTGGTCTTACTGAAAAATCTTTACTTCTGCTCATACGGTGTGCTATCTTTTTGATATTATTTGTGCAGGCATCTATGTAGCAAAGAGATTACAGAGTATGTAACCGCACAATTCAGATACAATGAAAGTGCGGTTTTTTTTGTATAAAGCTCTTTGTGAAAGCTGGCTGCAGGCCCTTTTTATCCTTTGATAGCTGGGCACTTTTATTAAGTGGGCCATGCATGGCCCAACATTATTAAGGAGTATGTTGTTGTGAAAGAAGGCACTGTGAAATGGTTTAATGCGTCAAAGGGGTTTGGATTCATTGAGCAGGATGGGGGCAATGATGTTTTTGTTCATTATTCTGCGATCAAATCGGAAGGGTATAAAAGCCTTGAAGAGGGAGCAAGGGTGCAGTTCGAAATTGTCGACGGTCCTAAGGGGCCGGCAGCAGACAATGTTGTGCCACTGTAAGATCATAATTTGATCGGATTTGAAAACCCCGTGCAAAGCGGGGTTTTTTTTGCTGGTTCGGTTGGGTTATTGAGTGCGCAGTTCCGTATGATTGCCTCCTCTGAAAAAACGAAAGATAAGGACTCTCAGCACGCTTCAGACAAGTGGACTTTTCATAATAAATGGTGTATGATATTAAATTCTTGCGGGCCGGAAATCCGGCCCGTTTTTTTTTACGCGATGATATGAAATTAACAGGATACAGGGAAACAAAGTGAGCAGTGCACTTATAAAGGAAATCAAGCGTCGCCGGACCTTCGGGATTATCAGTCATCCCGATGCCGGCAAAACAACACTTACTGAAAAGCTCCTGCTTTTTGGGGGTGCAATCCAGATGGCCGGCGCGGTGAAATCACGTAAAACCGCAAATCACGCAGTCAGTGACTGGATGGCCATTGAACAGGAACGTGGGATTTCAGTCACCTCCTCGGTGATGAAATTCAATTACCGTAATTATGAAATAAATCTCCTGGACACCCCGGGGCATCAGGATTTCTCAGAAGACACCTATCGGGTACTCACTGCTGTGGACAGTGCCCTGATGGTGATCGACAACGCCAAGGGCGTAGAAACCCAGACCAAAAAACTCATGGAAGTATGCCGGATGCGAAACACGCCGGTAATCACCTTTATAAACAAGCTCGACCGTGAGGGGATGGATCCCCTGGAGATCCTTTCAGATATTGAGGATAAACTGCAGATCGAATGTACGCCCCTTTCGTGGCCCATCGGCATGGGGAAAGAGTTTAAGGGTGTGTATAATATTTTCAAAAAAGAAATCCACCTTTTTAAACCTGGCAAGACCACACGACCTGAAGATGTCTTGGTTGTCAGGGACATCAATGATCCGAAGCTTGACGAGATTCTGGGGACCAAAGCCGACAAGCTTCGTGAGGATCTGGATCTTCTTGAAGGCGCGGCCAACCCCTTTGAGCATGATGAATATCTCAAAGCAAGCCAGACTCCGGTGTTTTTTGGAAGTGCGATAAATAATTTCGGGGTTAAAGAGTTACTTGATTCTTTTGTTGAGCTTGCCCCGGCACCCGGGCCACGTGCAACCACGGTCAGGGCGGTGTCTCCTGAAGAGCCGCATTTTTCAGGCTTTGCGTTTAAAATCCAGGCCAATATGAATCCTGCCCATAGAGACAGAATCGCCTTTTTCCGTATCTGTTCAGGAAAATTTACCCGCGGCATGAAAGTCCGGCATCATCGGCTTGGCAAAGAAGTGGCTCTTGCCAATGCAACCATTTTCATGGCTCAGGACCGGAGCAATGTGGAAGAAGCATACCCCGGTGACATTATCGGTATCCATAACCATGGGACCATTAAGATCGGCGATACCTTTACGGAAAAGGAGGAGCTCAAATTCACCGGCATACCGAATTTTGCCCCCGAACATTTCAGAAGGGTATTGTTGAAAAATCCTCTGAAGGCAAAGCAGCTTAACAAGGGCCTCATCCAGCTGGCCGAGGAAGGCGCGGTGCAGATGTTCAAGCCGGTTATGGGCAGTGATTATATTCTCGGGGCGGTGGGGGTTCTGCAGTTCGAGGTGACAATGTCAAGGCTCAAGGCTGAATACGGGGTTGACGCGATCTACGAGGGTGTGAATTTTGCCACTGCCCGCTGGATCAGTTGTGATAATCGCAAGAAGCTTGAAGAATTCAAACACAAGAATCAGAACAATCTTGCCATGGATGCCGAAGGCCATCTGGCGTATCTGGCTGACAGTGAATGGCGCCTGGGTCGGACTATGGAGCTGTATCCGGATATTGTTTTTCATAAGACGCGAGAGTATTCATAATTTATTTACAGACACATGTTTTCATTTAGAAACGGCCTGTTTTAACAATTAAATCATGTTGCTAGTTTTCCCTCCCATTGCCAAAGCCTGTGAGCCGCCCGCCGGTATAGCGCGGCTGGCCGGAGTTCTGCGCTTTCATGATTTTCCCTGCACCTTGCTTGATGCCAATATCGAGGCGCAGCTTTTTCTGCTTGACCACCCAGTGGTTTCAACGGACACCTGGAGCCGCCGCGCCGTAAAAAACCTTTCAGCAAACCTCAGCGCCCTGCAATCCCAAGCTATTTATAATAATATTTCCCGGTATCAGCGGGCGGTGGCAGATGTCAACCGGATATTGGAGATTAACGGAAAACCCTTCGGTTTGTCCTTAAGTCTGGAAAATTATCAGGACAACGCCTTATCTCCGCAAAAAAGCAAGGATCTTCTCGCTGCGGCGGAGACACATGACAGGAATATCTTCTATCCCTATTTTTCCCAGCGACTTTCAGGACTGATTTTTGCGCAGCACCCGGCATCTATTGGATTTTCCTTGAATTATCTCAGTCAGGCGATTACCACCTTTGCGATGATCGGTTTTGTCAGGAAGCATTATCCGGAAATTACAATCATTCTGGGTGGTGGTCTTGTCACTTCCTGGTTGAGAAACCCCGCCTGGGAAAATCATTTTGCAGGCCTCGTGGATCATCTCGTTGCCGGGCCAGGTGAAGAGCAATTGCTGGCGATTCTTGGAAAGAAAGGAAAGTCTATCTCCTGTATGCCTGATTACAGCGATTTACCTCAAGGTGATTATCTGGCGCCTGGATTTATCCTTCCCTATGCAGCCTCATCAGGGTGTTATTGGAGTAAATGCTCATTCTGCCCGGAAAAGGCTGAAGATAATCCCTATCTGCCGCTGGCCCCAGATCAGGTCATGGCGGATATTCAGGCGTTGGTCAAGCAGACCGGGCCGATTCTCCTGCATATGCTTGACAACGCCATAAGTCCTAAGCTTTTACAGGCTTTTATTGATCAGCCTCCAAGGGTTGACTGGTATGGTTTTGCCAGGGTTTCCGCGAGGCTCGCAGATCTTGAGTTCTGCCGGGGGCTGCGCAAATCAGGATGTGTAATGCTTAAGCTCGGCCTTGAGTCCGGCGACGGGCAGGTGCTTGAGGCAATGAATAAAGGGATTGATCCTGGTCTGGTGTCAAAGGCCCTGGTCGCGCTTAAAGAGGCCGGGATTGCCACCTACGTTTATCTGCTGTTCGGCACGCCGCAGGAATCAATTGCCCAGGCGAGAAATACCCTGGAGTTTATTGTGCAGCATAAGGAGGCGGTGAATTTTTTTAACCTGGCAATTTTCAACATGCCGGTGTGCGGCCCGGATGCGGATGACCTTGAGTTGCGGGATTTTTATGAGGGGGACCTTGCACTGTACAGGGATTTTGTCCATCCCCGAGGCTGGAATCGTAAAGAAGTACGGAAGTTTCTCGATCAGGAGTTCAGGCGTCATCCGGATATCGCGGCAATTTTAAGGCGAGACCCGCCCCATTTCACCTCGAATCACGCGCCGTTTTTTATATAGCATTTAATCTTTTTGGTAGGCTTAACTATCTGAAATAAAATGAATTAATCCGCAACATGGATCATGTTGCACAATTTGAATTTAGATTTTTGTAGTCAGGAGTCAGGAGAAACGCTGTAAAATTTTTTATTCTGAATTCTACATTCTGACTTCTGGGTACCTAAGGCAGTGAATTAATGGCACTGATTTTTTAAAATAACTCCAGTAATTTCAGTAAATTAGAAATAATCAGAAAGCTGAGTATAGTCTTAAAACCCCGGCAGGGTTTGCATGCCAGGAGCTTTCTTTTTGGTGGATGGTTGTTTAGGCTGGGAAGCAGAATATGTTTTGGCCAGACAATTCACTTCATCCCTGATATCCACGACAAGCTGATCCGGCGCTAAAACCAAGGCGCCCCTTCCCCAGGACAATACCCAGCGTTTTACCTCGAACAGGTGGTCTGTTTCAAAACCAAGGACAAGGCTGCCATCATCATATTCTTCCATAGTCTGTTCCTTGTGCCATTCTCTCTCTTTGATGTATATCGCTGTTTCCGGGTTGAATCGTATTTTTACCTGCTGGGTTTGCTCACCGGAAAAAATCCCAAAGCGTTTTGCAGAGTATTGTGTTGAGTCGAAATCGTCGGGAATGGTGAACTCCTCCGGCAGAAGGTCAGCCTGCGTTATTCTCGAAACCGCAAAGGTCAGGGTTTTGTTCCGCAGGCCGCAATGGCCGACCAGATACCATTCACCCTGGAAACTCACGACCTGATAGGGATTTACTTTGCGTTTGCTTGGCGCATCCCCCCCAGGTTTATGATAGCTGATTGATAGAGCCAGGTTTTTCTGAAGGGCTTTGGATATTGTTTCCCAGATTTGCGGATCAATGCGGGTGCTCCGTTCACCGATGACGGTAAATCGACTGTCTATCCAGGTAGGGTCTACAATAATTTTATCCGGGAGAGCCTTTTCTATTTTTTTGAACACTGAAACAAGGTTTCCATATATCGGGGTATTTTCATGCTGCTTCAGTGCTTTTTCAGCGATCAGCAGCGCAAAGAGATCGCTTTCATTAATACTGATTGCCGGCAGGGCGTAGTTTTCTTCCGTATAATAATATCCTCTTTTCTGCGGGTCGTATTCGATGGGCGCATCCCGCTGGTTTTTCAGATAATCCATGTCCCGTAGAATGCTTTTTCTGCTCACCTCGTATTCTTCTGCCATGCTTGTGCAGTTGGCAAGCCTTCCTGATTTCATACCTTGTCTGATTTTCTGATCAATAAAAATATGGCGTAATAACTGAGTCTTATCTTTGGGCATTTTAACTATCCTTTAGGGTAAATACCTGCGGCTCGCAAAGTAGTCACGGGATTATCTGATTAAATGGTGCATGGTCAAAACATTTTGAATACAGGAGCCGGTAGTAGGAATTCAGAAGATAAGCTTGAAAAAGAAAGATCTACAGATTTTTTTTCTGGCTCCTGGCTCCTGGCTCCTGGCTCCTGGCTCCTGACATTGATGCCCCGTAGCTAGAAAATCATAACGTATCTGCCGCAGGGAAGGTGACAGTCAAAAGAATTTCCAGCATGGGACAGTATTTGTCCCACCATGGTCTTTATAGTGATAGTAAATTTTACACAAAAGATAAAGACCTGGAGGTGGAAAATGTTTGGGAAAATGAAACTTTTTTTGGGATTGCACAGGGATGAAGGGAAAATAGTACATGAAGAACATGCACATTGCTGCACTCAAAGACTGAATAGCCCAGGCTTCGCGCGAGATCAGGTAGCGATTAATCAGCAAAGGGAGTATAGTAGTGTGAAGCTTCTTGACCGGCCTACTTATCTTCGCCGCGGTATTTCCATATCATTGAGTTAATGTCGAGTAGTATTTCTCAAGACAGTATTCATTTTTGTATGCAGGAGCCAGGGGCCGGAATTCAGAAGATAAACTTAAAGGAAGCAGGAAGGCTTTAAAGATTTTGTTTCTGACTTCTGGTTTCTGAATTCTGACTGCTAATTTCTGATACCCCGTAGCCTGAGGTCATAGCGCATTTGCCGCGGGGGAGTTCCTTACCATTTCCCCATGTGTACGCAATCTTCATTATAGCGGGTTCTGGGCGGATGGTTTTCCGCCGGCCATCCCAGTGCAATGCCGCACATCGGGATGATATTTGCCGGCAGATCAAATAATTTTGTGATGTCATCCATTCTTTCCGGTCTGGGATGAACCCCGAGCCAGCAGGAGCCAAGACCAAGAGCGGTGGCGGCAAGCAGGATGTTTTCAACTGAAGCGCTCAGGTCTTGCAGCATGTAGGATTCCTGTTGGTCATGGGCTTTGCCTATCTCGCCGCAGACGATAAATGCGGCCGCAGCATTTTTGAGCATTCTTCCATGGGGCAGGACATTGGCAATTTTACCAAGGGTTTCTTTATTATTGATTACCAGGTAATGCCAGGGATCTCTTGCTACGGCTGAAGGTGCGGCCATGGCAGCTTCAAGAAGGTCGGTAATGAATGAATCCGGGATGGGTTTTTCTGTAAACTTGCGTACACTGCGTCGCTTAAAGATAAATTGCAGATCAGGGTTCATCTTGGCCTCCTTTTTGACTGCATGTCGCAATGGATAATTGTATGAAAAGATTTATTTAGGTTTTATAAGCAAACAATATAGGGTAAAGAACAGTTCTTCTATTTTAAAAGAATAGTTGTTAAAAGGAACGTAAAAAAGGTAACATCCTCGACAATTGTTTTCTGGAAACTCCCCGGAGACCAACTAGTGGTTGTCCACAAATGGTCCTTTCGTCCTCTCTCTTTGTAATACTTGTAACCGCTTTCCAGATTGACGTTCAGCTTCCTCGGAAGAAGGTGTGTTTACGAGATATCGAAAACCCATATTTTTGGACAGACACGAGGTGTTTTATTTTGCCAATAACCTCATTTATTAATCGCTCGGAGAAAAGATTCAGGATATCGATTTAATGTTTATCAGAAAAATCATCAATAAATTTACCAAGAAAATCAGTGAATTAACTCAAGGGAAAAAAGAGAAGGCTCCGATTGTGGCTAGTGCCTCGAGGTCTGAGACAGTGGATGTCTCAGGGTCGCCCCAAATTGTTCGAAAAACAAGGAAGCGCCGGCCACCTAAACGAGTACAGGACAAAACTCTTGTTTCGGAGCATGAGCCTATTTTATGGGATGAATCCCAGTTTCAGGTCCCGGTTCAAGAGGGTAAGACCCGATTTCACGACTTGAGTCTTCCCAATGAGATCATCCACGCAATTGCCGATACCGGGTTTCAGTATTGTACACCGATCCAGGCCGAGATGCTCTCAAGCACTATTACCGGAAGTGATGCTACCGGACGCGCCCAGACCGGCACTGGTAAAACCGCGGCATTTCTCATCACAATTCTGACAACGATTCTCAGTAAAGCCCCACCCCAGGGGAGAAAAAATGGTGAACCGCGGGCCTTGATCCTGGCCCCGACCCGCGAACTTGTCATGCAGATCGTTGAGGATGCCAAGATTCTCGCGAAATATGCCTCTGTAGAGGTTGTTGCGGTCTTCGGCGGTGTTGATTATGCAAAACAACAAAAACAGCTCTCCGGGCAAAAGGTGGACATTGTCGTGGCTACTCCGGGTCGGCTCATGGATTTTCAGCGTCAGAACATAATTAACCTTGGCCGTGTTGAAATTCTGGTTATTGATGAGGCGGACAGGATGCTTAATATGGGATTTATCCCTGATGTCCGGCGTATCGTTTACAGTACCCCGGATAAGGAACGGCGACAGACTTTATTGTTCAGCGCGACGTTGACCCCCGAGGTCATCCAGTTATCCTCTCAATGGACAAAAAACCCCATAGTTGTTGAAATTGAGCCGGATCAGGTTGTTACCGATACAGTGAATCAGCTGGTTTATCTGGTTACCGGCAAGAATAAATTTGCTCTTCTCTATAATATAATCCAGGGTCAGAAGTTGGAACGGGTGATTGTCTTCTGCAACAGAAAGGACCAGACCAAGACACTTTCAGATAAATTGACCAGATACGGTATCGACTGCGCAATTCTTTCCGGTGACGTGCCGCAGCATAAACGGGCGAAAACCCTTGATAATTTCCGCAACGGTAAAATACGCGTGCTGGTGGCAACCGATGTTGCCGGCCGCGGCATTCATATAGAAAAAATCAGTCATGTAATCAATTACACGCTGCCCTTTGAGGCGGAGGATTATGTGCACAGGATAGGCAGGACAGGACGTGCCGGGCTGAGTGGGACATCGGTAAGTTTTGCCGATGAAAGTGATTCGTTTTATCTGCCGGATATCGAGGAGTTCATCGGCGAAAAGCTCCACTGTATCCAGCCTGAAGATGACTGGCTTATCCTGCCTCCTCCAGTGATCAAGGCGCCCCCCAAAAAAGAGTATGATAGAAACAAGAGACCAGTGAGGCCACGCAGAGAAAAGCGTTCTTTCGGGTGATTTGCTTGTTTTGTCTTAATTGCCATATAACAGTGAGTTAAGTTTGTAATTTAATGTTGTTTGTCTGGATAATCTTTCATGAATTCCCGAATAATTCCCACCCATTTCAATCTCCCCTGAGTTAGAGTCGTGGATCAATATTTCCAGGTCCGCCGCAATCTGGGGTGTAACAGGTCACGTTCTTGAACTCGCAGGTCTGTTTGCAGCTAGGGCATGTGTTGGGCGGAGTGGCGGCAGTTAAAAGAAAACCGCAATTTCCGCACTTCCAATATGTAAGACCACAGCTTGGACACAGTTGGGCTGTGAAACCTTCAGGGATTGTCTGACCGCAGTTTGCACAATGTTTATCGCTGGTTCCTGTCATGTCTTACTCCTCCTGTAATCTTAAGTTGTTTGACACTCATACTTACTTGGTAAGCCTTTTCTGCTTAACAGGCAAGAGAGAGATGTATTAAATCGAAAGAACAGATGGTTTGATGACGATTTCGTCACACCAGTCCCTGGTCCAGCATGGCATTCACCACTTTGACAAAACCGGCTATGTTGGCCCCAGCCACATAATTGCCCGGTTTGCCGTATTCTGAAGCCGCGTCAAGACAGGTCTTGTGAATGCTCTTCATGATGAATTTGAGGCGGCTGTCCACTTCTTCCCTTGGCCAGTTGAGGCGCATGCTGTTTTGGGCCATTTCAAGACCTGATACCGCAACCCCGCCGGCATTGGCCGCTTTTCCCGGAGCGTAGAGGATTTTATTGTGAAGGAATATGTCGATTGCCTCAGGTGTTGACGGCATATTGGCGCCTTCACTTACCAGGTTCACGCCATTATTAATCATATTCTGGGCGTCTTTGCCGTTTATCTCGTTTTCCGTGGCGCTTGGAAAGGCGCAATGGGCCTGATGATTCCATAAGGGGTTGTGCCCCAGTGATGCATCCGTCTTGGTATACACTGCCGTCGGGTATTGTTCGGTATATTCCTGGATTCTGCCCCTTCTGATTGTCTTGAGTTCTTTGACAAACTTGAGTTTATCCGCATCAATTCCCTCCTGGTCATAGATATAGCCGGATGAATCCGAAAGGGTGACCACTTTTGCATTGAGTTCGAGAAGTTTTTCAGTGGTGAATTGCGCAACATTGCCACTTCCGGAAACCAGGCAAACCTTATTCTCAAGGGTTTCATTTCTGGTGGCAAGCATTTCTGCAGCGAAATAAACGTTTCCGTATCCCGTGGCCTCCGGGCGGATAAGACTGCCGCCCCAGTTGAGACTTTTGCCGGTGAGGACTCCGGTGAATTCATTTTTCAGTTTTCGATACA
This sequence comes from Pseudomonadota bacterium, assembly GCA_018823135.1. Taxonomy (NCBI): domain Bacteria; kingdom Pseudomonadati; phylum Pseudomonadota; species Pseudomonadota bacterium. Next base: position 74,649 of record JAHJJF010000086.1, on the reverse strand, counting down.
TGCCGAAGAGAAAGCCGATTTCCCGGGCGCCGACGCCGATATCACCGGCCGGAACATCGGTGTTCGGGCCGATATGGCGGAAAAGCTCTGCCATGAAACTCTGGCAGAACCGCATGACTTCATTGTCTGATTTTCTTTTGGGATCGAAATCTGAGCCGCCCTTGCCGCCGCCCATGGCCAGGGTAGTCAGGGCATTTTTATAGACCTGTTCAAAGGCCAGAAATTTCATGATGCCAAGATTGACCGAAGGGTGAAATCGCAATCCGCCTTTATAGGGGCCGATGGCGCTGTTCATTTCCACCCGGAAGCCGCGGTTGACCTGGACCTGCTCCTGGTCGTCCATCCAGGGCACTCTGAAGATGATAACCCGCTCCGGTTCGGTTATTCTTTGAAGAACCCCGGCTTTGCGGTATTCAGGGTTTCGATCCAACACCGGTTTCACCGATTCCAGTACCTCGCTCACCGCCTGATGGAATTCTTTTTCCCCTGGATTTTTCTCGATTATTCGCTCCATGAATTCAGACATTGAAAACCTCTTTGTTTGTTTAATTGAGAATTAGAAACCCGGTCTTCAGGTCCAGGTCAGAGTCAGTTGCTTTGCCTTAAAAAGTGTCAAGGCACAGAGGCAGAAGGCAGAAAGCATAAAACAGGAAATGAAAGAGTGATCCTGAAATGATTTTTAACTCACTGTAATGTTAGAGGATTTCATGAGGCTGCGGTTCAGGACCTCGATGTCCCCGCTTATATGTGCCTTTGTGCCTGCATTTATTATTATTCCCGGTCTGTGATCATAACGCATTGCCTGGTTCCTGCTCCATCCACTTTCAGAGTGAATGGCTTTTTCAAACAAACATGCCGCAGGTATCTGGTTTCTTCAATTACGGGTATGGAGCTGAGCCATTGCCAGTCGAGAATGTCTTTGCCCTCAGTCACGGTGATATAGGGGATGCCCAGTGATGTGATGTTGTGGAAAAAATGTGATCCCTGGGAAGGGTCGGCCTTGAGTTGCTCATTTCTCAATTCAATCATTGCACCGACCCCTGAAATGTCCTGCCATTGGACAGGGATGCCCAGCCAGGGGTCGGCCGATCCCCATCTTCCGGGTCCGATGAGCAGATACGGTTGATTATCTTTTGACAACAAGGCATTGATCTTTTTGATTTCATCAGCTATCCGTCTGGTTTGTGCCGGATCAAAGCTATCGGGCTTTACATAGACGATTTCGGAGATTTTCCGGTCATGGGCAAATCCCATGCTTTCTTGAGAGTAACAGAAAGCCTTTTGTATCTCCTCTTCGGTTATTTCCACCTTCAAACGTTCATTGCCGGCCACCATGGGACGGATTTGTAAAAAAAAGAAATCCCCCGAATGATCCTTTTCTGAAAGATCGGCTGAAAACTCGATTTCAACCGGGCAGCCCATGCCTTTTCTGCCTATGGCAAGGAGTTCGATAAGAATTTCAGGCAATGGGAATATGCCATGTTTTAACACATTGGCAAAAGTGAGAACCTTGGGGCCCGGATTGAAACTGTCTCTGATGCGGTTTTCTTCCGGAAAATAAGTGCTGCACAACCGTTGCACGGGAAATTCCTGTTCTGCATCAGCAAGCTCTCTTTTTTCCAGGTTGGAGTTCTTGGAAAATTTGAGGGATTCGGGGTAATCTTTTATGCGCAGTGCGTAGAAATAGCGCTGGCTGTAGTTGAGCATATCTTCAACCGTGGAAAATTGTGGCAGTATTTTCTGATACTTTGGGGTAAAGCGTAAGGATTTTTCGCCTTCAACCACGGTCTTGCCAAAACCCAGGGCAATCATTGCCGTGCCTTCTTCTGGCTGTACATTTCCGAACGGATAATAATTATGGGACTGCGCAACCCCGGAAATGGCCGGGTAATAATATTCTCCGTGATGACTGCCCACCAGGTGCTGGATGATTACTGCCATGCTTTCGCGGCCGGTGGTCTGAACTGCCTTTGAAAAGGCCCGTGGACCTGCAAAGCAGGAAGATGCAAACACCAGTTTGACTGATGCCAGGAGGTGCGTCAGCCGTACCTTGAAATACTCATGGTTATTGGGGATCATGAATGTTTCAAAGAGGCCGGCGTATGGCTTGTATTGCGCATCTTCAAGCAGGCTGGAGGAACGGATAGATAATGGGGTGTTTATATGAGCCAGATAGTCACTGAGCTCTTTTTCCAGCCATTCAGGCATTTGGGCCTGCAGAAAGAGATCGGCGATGTCCTGGTCTTTATCCGGCAGTTTTTGCAGATTCAAGCTGTTGTGAGTGACAAAGGCGTCAAATCCGTCAGTGGTGATCACGCAGGTTTGCGGGATCTTAATCGCGATACCGGGAAATTTATCAAACAGCTCCAGGTTGTTCCGAAACTGGGCTGCCATGAATGCCAGGCCCAAGGCTTTGCCACCCAGGGAACCTTTGCCGATTGTCACGAAATCCATGATTGCCGGATCAAAATCCTTGGAATCAAAGGGCGCGACAACTCCAAGTTGCCGGCATTTTCTCAGGAGGTGAATTTTTGAGACGATGTCATGGCGCAGCTCCTCCAGGTCAACTATTGCGGAAAGCCGGTTTTTATCGAGCAATGCCGCAAGGCCGATCTCGGAACGGGCCATGACCCAATGGGAAAAATGATTTCCCATGGCATGATATTTCAGTGATTCAGCCGGCAGGATGCGGATGGTATTTTCAAATGCATGGAGGTTTGCCGCATTGCCGATAACCACTCCGTCCGGGTTGCGGAAGATGAAATCACCAAATCCCAGATGCGCAAGAAAAAAAGCCTCAATCTCATCGTTTAATGACTGGGAGTTCTTGTCAATAAAGGTTGCCGGGATCCGGGCGGCATGTTGTTTATTGCCAGGCTCGGAACTGAGCAACAGAAGCGGCAGGTCAGGGGTTTGACGGCGGATTTTTCTGAGCAGGGAGACGCCGGTATTATCGGTCAGTTTGCTTTTTTTAGGGAACCGCACGTCCGAAAGCACTGCAAATACAAAGGGCTGGTAACGGTTATAGAGCGAGATTGCGTCCTCATAGTTTTCCGCAACCAGGATTTTGGGCCTGGCCCGCATTTTCAATAACCGGTGTTCCTGGTTCAGGCTTTCGTCAAGAACCGCCTGGGTCTGCTGGACGATTTCCCTATACAGGAAAGGCAGGAATCTGGAACGGTAATAGGGGGAATCCTCAACCAGAATGATTACCCGGACCATGGCGGTACGGGTGTCGGCTGCCGCGTTGAGGTGGTCCTCGACATTTTTTACAAGGGACATGAGGAAATCTGGATCAACAGACCAGAGAAACATTTTATCAATGCCGTTTACAGCAAGTTCCCGAGGATCAGAGCAAATGCCCTTGAGGCTGTGGGTTAAAAGAATAACCGGCAGATGCGGATTGATTTTTTTGATCTCTCTGCCCAGAGTAAAATAATCCATGTCATCCACCTGGGGCAGGGTGATGACCAGGTCAAAATCAGTTGTTTTGAGTATTTTTAAGGCTTCTTTTCCGGATGGGACCCGGACCAGACGGGGAGGATGGCTGAGGTTGAGCCCGCGGTATTCGCTGACGATCTTGGAAGTGAGGCTTCCTCCTTCTTCGAGGATGAAGGCATCAAAGAGGCTCAGAACCAGCAGGACCTTTCTGATCCTGTTGGGCATCAGCTCGTGAAAAACCTTGAAATCAGCCTCAAAGTCCTGGAAGCTGAGATCTTTTGTTAACCCCATGTAATTATATCCATATCGGTAAAACGGATTTTTTATTAGTCTCAAGTCAAGGTTAAAACTACCGTCTTAAGACTGTCAGTTTTGAGCATGTATATATTAGGAGTTACAGGCACAGAGGCACAAAGGCAGAAGGAACAGAGTAAAAAGGGAATAAATAAATACAATATGAAGAAGTAACGGCACGAAGTGACAGTCGACCTGGTTGGTGCTTGTATTTTTACACTTTGTGCCTTCTGCCTTTGTGCCTTACGCTATCGACTTCAGGCGATAGTCGTTGACTTCTATGGCCGCTTATATTTCTTCCTCTTCCTCAGGATTTATCGATCGGGGCAGGGAAGCAAGATCAATTTTCTTTGCCGCCCTTATTCCCTCTTTAAGCGCCTTGCGATTTAATTCCTTGGTGTCGCCGGGCGCCCTTGCAAGAACGGCTTTTTCAAGTTTCGGCAGGGATATCAGTGAGCACAATTGTCCTATTGCGCCCAGGGCAATCATATTGGCGACAATTTCCTTTTTGAATTTGTCTCTGGCGATCCGGGTGAAAGGAATGGCAACCGAACGGCTGGTGGGGATCTGGGTTACAAAGGTGGAATCGACCAGCAATATGCCGTTGGGCTTGAAATCAAAGAAGTAGGCATCACATGATTCCTGGTTCATGGCCAGGAGGAAATCGAGTTTTATCGCCTTGGGGTAGTCAATGGGGTGGTCGCTGACCACGACCTCGGCCTTGCTTTTGCCGCCTCTGGCTTCAGGGCCGTAACTCTGGGTCTGGCAGACGTATTTGTTGTCATGTACTCCAAAGGCCTCGGCCAGAATCACTGCAGCAAGAATAATTCCCTGGCCGCCTGAGCCGCTCAGGCGGATTTCATAGCGATCTTCTTTTGTTTTTTTGTTTTCGGTCACTGTTTCAGTTCCTTGGCCTTTTGACGAATCCTGGCATATTCTTCGATATAATCAGGTTTTTCCAGGTCGGCAAGGACGCCGATGGTGAAAGACCCGCCCTCGCTTTCAGAATCCATGCTGCCATCCGGCTTGATGTTTTTTGCACTGTCCCGTAGCCACTTCATCATGGTGACCGGATCTCCCATATTGTTCCTGCGGCCATACTGGACATGGCAGTTGGACATTACCTCGATAACGCTGAAGCCTTTTTTCCGGATTGCCTGGGCAATGAGTTTATCAAGAAGCTTTACGTGAAATACCGTGCCTCTTGCAACAAAAGAAGCGCCGGCAGTAACTGCAAGTTCTGCAATGGAAAAGGCATGCTCGATATTGCCGTAAAGAGCAGTCGAGGCCTTGCTGCCGTAAGGTGTTGTCGGGGAATATTGTCCGCCGGTCATCCCGTAGATCTGGTTATTGATTATGATGGCGGTAAGATCAAGGTTTCGCCTTGCCGCATGAATGAAATGATTGCCGCCGATTGCGGTGGCGTCGCCGTCACCCATTACCGCAATGACGTTGAGGGAAGGGTTGGCAAGCTTAATACCGGTTGCAAAGGTAAGGGCCCGGCCGTGGGTCGTGTGCAGGGTGTTGAAATCGACATACACCGGCAATCTCCCGGAACAGCCGATTCCCGAAGCCAGAACGATATCATCCTTGGCCATTTCCAGGCTGTCGATGGCGCGGATTAAAGAGCCGAGAACTATACCGTTGCCGCAGCCCGGACACCAGACATGGGGGAATTTCTTGTCATGCCTTAAATAATCATGGGAAAATTTCTCACTGTTATTCAGCATCTCAGGCACCTTTTACATATCTTTGAGTTTGGCATAAATTTCATCCGGGGTAATGGTCTGGCCGTCAATGCGGTTTAACTTCACAATATGACAACCATGGGAGTTTACCCTTTTCACTTCCCGGCTGATCTGGCCGACATTCATCTCAGGCACCAGGGCGGCCCGGCATTGGCGGAGGATGATGTCAACCGCATTTTTCGGAAACGGAAACAGGGTGACCAGTTGGATAAGTCCGGCCTTGATATTATGTTCACGGGCCTTAACCACCGCCCGGTGCGCCGATCTGGTAACCGAACCATAGGCGATAACCGCGATCTCCGCATCTTCCATTAAAATTGATTTGGTGATCTGGATTTCATAAAAGCCAGTGGTGATTTTCCGAAACAGCCGTTTTAAAAAGGCTTCAATTTCCTTGGGGTTCTGAGTGGGAAACCCTTTCGGATCATGGATCAGTCCGGTGATATGATGCCGGTAACCGTCTCCCATGGAGGCCATGGGCGGCACGCCTCGACTGTTATCTTCATAGGGGATGAACCACTCAGGAGGAGTGTTTGGATGAATGCGGTCCACCACCGCGATGGTGTTTGCTGCTGGAATATTGAGGATCTCCCGGGTGTGGGCAACGATTTCGTCGGAAAGAATAATCACCGGTACCCGGTATTTTTCAGAAAGATTAAAGGCGATGACGGTTAGATCAAAACAATCTCTCACCGAGGAGACCGCAAGCACGATAATCGGGTGGTCGCCGTGGGTTCCCCAGCGGGCCTGCATGACATCGCCCTGGGAGGGATTGGTTGCCAGTCCGGTGCTGGGGCCGCCGCGCATGACATTTACAATGACGCACGGGGTTTCGGTGATGCAGGCAAAGCCTAAGTTTTCCTGCATCAGGGAGAATCCCGGGCCGCTGGTTGCGGTCATGCTTTTTACACCGGCAAGGGAAGCGCCGATTATCGCGCCCATACTGGCAATTTCATCCTCCATCTGGATGAAGGTGCCATCCAGTTGAGGAAGGCGGACGGACATCAGTTCACTGATTTCCGAGGCCGGGGTTATGGGGTATCCGGCAAAGAACCGACAGCCGGCGGCAAGGGCGCCTTCGACAATCGCCTCATTTCCCTGAAGAAGGACTTTTTCAGGGGATTTATTTTTCGCCATTGTTTTTCCTCCTGCGGTCCGGATAGCGTTCATGGATGGTAATGGCGAAATCAGGACAATGGAGTTCGCAGAAAAGACATCCTATACAATCAGCAGGTTTTTGGGCCACAGGTTTTCCTTCATTGTCGCGAACGAAAACCTCTTTGGGGCAGAAAGCGATACAGATGCCGCAGGCTTTGCACCAGTCACGGAAAATTACCTGATTAAAAAGCTTCGTCTTTTTATTTTTCAGGTCGGTCTTTATGTCCCAGTAATCATCAGGGCCGTTCTCTGTTTTGTTGCCGGCCTGTTTTTTTCCAGTCATTGGTCACCTCTGAAAATTATCTGTGATTCATCTGGGGCATGGAAACTGAATAGTACAACAAAAGACGTGTGGAAGCATTTTATCAGGCAGAATTATCATAGCATACTGGAATGATGCGAAAAAACATTTTTAAGTTTTTTATTGGATTGACCATGGAAATTGAATGGATGATAATGTAATTTTTTTGAGATAATTTTAAAAACTGAAGGTGCCCCTTTGAATAATATGGAAAATTCTGAAAAAGAACCCACAGTACTTTTCAAATTCCGGCAGGCAATGGATGCAGGCGATGCAGCCGAGGTCATGAAGATGCTCCACAACGAGATCGCCGTGGATGTGGATTTCGGCGGCGGTGTCAGGCCGCTGCATCTTGCTGTTCAGCAGGGTCCGGATGAAATCGTCCAGATACTCATTGCGCAAGGCGCCGACCCGGATGCGGTTACCGAATCAGGATGGACCGCACTGCATACCGCAGCCCTTATGGGTAATCTGGAAACCGCCCAAGTGCTTATTGATCACGGGGCCACCCTGAATATTGCCAACGATCTTGGTCACAGACCCATTGATCTTGCCAGGGCCCATAAACGGCAAAGCATGATCAGCCTGCTTGACAAGGCCGGTAAAAAGCCCTGGCAGTTCTGGAAAAAGTAGGTCCGGCCAACAGGTGCGCCTGCCTGTGGCGGTTATGCCGCAATCAGCACCATTTCCCGATCCACATTGAGAATCCCTGATACGTCATGGACGATATCATTCACCGACAGGTATCCTGAATTGTCCAGCAGATCATGATGATAGGTCTCCTCGCCGTTTTCATCCTCGGCGACTACATAGCCGCATCGCAGGGTGCCGTCCATGAATTCGAGTTCATTGTCATCGAGAAACACCGTTACATTTGCAATCATTTTAATTTCTCCCAGAGTTAGATTGATTGTAATTCTGTCAAACGTATGTTGGGACAATAATCGACTGCCTGGGACAGATGGTGTCCCAGGCCTTATTTGTTTTGTATTTTTATTTAAAATCGGCGTAGGATTAATTTTATCATCGGAGAATTTTTTTTGGGAAGGGCTGTTCCGGTTTCAAGAGCAAGAATGAGAGCGCAACATTTCATATCATTATCCGATACCAGGGACTTTCATCTAAACCCTCATCTTTTATGGAGGCGCATCATGGCTTTTCGCAGATTAGAAAATAACAGGGGAATGCTGTATGAGCCTGAATCCGGACCGTACCTGAAAAAGCATGCCTGCCCTGATTGCTTTTCCTGTCAATGGTGCTCAAATGATCGATGCCTTTCCTGCAGGTGCCAGGAAGATCGCCGGAGCAAAAAACGTTGTCGGAACAGGAAAGAAATCATAAACCCGGTGAATTAAAGCATCGGGAACCCGGCGTGATTTTTCATACGCTGTGGCAGGACGAATTTTTAACCGGTGAAGGAATTGGACCGACACTGATTTAAATCTGCCTATTATTAAAAAATTTCACCAGGAGCAGGACAATGGAACTGGATGAACTTGTACCGAAATATGGCCTTGAGTATCTGGGGTTGCACAGTCTTGGCGAGGTGTATTGGAACCTTTCGACGCCGGCCCTGTATGAGGTCTCGGTTCGGCGTTTTGAGGCTCAGATCGCCCATCTGGGGCCGCTGGTTGTATCCATGGGGCAGCATACGGGCCGCGCTGCAAAGGATAAGTACATAGTCGAGGAACCCGAGACCCGCGATGAGATCTGGTGGAGCAAGGTCAATGTCCGTTATCCTGAAGAACGGTTTGAATCGCTTTTTAACCGGATGCTGGCATATCTGCGGGGAAAAACGGTTTTTGTACAGGACTGCTTTGCCGGGGCTGATCCTAATTTCAGACATCCGGTGCGGGTGATTACCGAATATGCCTGGCATAGCCTGTTTGCCAGAAATATGTTTATTCAGCCCCATGACCCGCAGACCGTTAAGAATTTCCGCCCGGAATTCACCGTGCTTCAATGTCCGAATTTTCATGCCGACAGTGAAGAAGACAAGACCCGAAGCGGCACTTTCGTGGTGCTTAATGTCAGCCGCAAACTGATCATCATCGGCGGCACTGCCTACGCGGGGGAGATCAAGAAATCAATTTTTTCAGCGCTTAATTTTCTGCTGCCGACAAAAGAAATACTTTCCATGCACTGCTCGGCAAATGTCAGCAGAAAAGACCCTGATGATGTGGCGATTTTCTTCGGTCTTTCCGGGACCGGCAAGACAACCCTTTCCGCGGACCCCAACCGTGATCTGATCGGCGATGACGAGCACGGCTGGTCCGATGACGGCATCTTTAACTTTGAGGGTGGCTGCTATGCCAAGGTGATCAAGCTGTCCAAGGAGGCTGAGCCTGAAATATATGATTGCACCCGGCGTTTCGGAACAATCTTAGAAAATGTCAGTGTTGATCCGGGGAACAGAAAGGTGGATCTGGACGATGACAGCCTTACGGAAAACACCCGCGCTTCCTATCCGCTTTCACACCTGCCGAGCTATGTAGAGTCCGGCATGGGAGTCCACCCGCGAACAATTATCATGCTTACCGCCGATGCCTTTGGCGTATTGCCGCCCCTGGCAAAGCTTTCAACCGAACAGGCAATGTATCATTTTATCAGCGGCTACACTGCGAAAGTGGCGGGCACCGAAAAAGGCGTCACCGAACCCACGGCAACCTTCAGCGCCTGTTTCGGAGCGCCGTTCATGATGCGCCATCCTTCGGTCTATGCTCAGCTTCTGGAAAAAAAGATCAAAAAGAATAATTCCATCTGCTGGCTGGTGAATACCGGTTGGTCCGGCGGGCCATACGGGGTCGGCTCCAGGATGAAGATCCGGTTCACCCGCGCCCTGCTCAATGCCGTTCTGGATGGCACTATCGCAAACATTGAAATGTATGAGGATCCGATTTTCGGGTTTCAAGTGCCACGGCAGGTTCCCGGGGTTCCTGATGAAATTCTTGATCCTCGCGGGACCTGGGCCGACAAGGAGGCTTATGATGCCCAGGCGAGCAAGCTTGCCCGGCTTTTTATAGAGAATTTCGAACAGTATAAAGACAAGTCACCGGCGAAAGTTATTGCCGCCGGGCCTCGCATTGTCTAACTTATCATTGTTTGGTAATAATTTAATCTTGCATAGTGAGGCAGGCATGGATTTTTTATTGAAATATAACGAATAAAGGGGGAAGAAATGGACTACAGGGAAAACAGGATTCAAGTGGCAATGTCATCCACCGTTTCCGACGGAAATTTCTTTTATGAAGGCATGGTGGCTAATGTTTCACGATCGGGTCTGCGGATATCAGATCTCCCCAAACGGTTTGATCCTCATGCAAAAAAATGCACTACTGTCATAACCGGCAAAGGTGAAAGTTATAAGCTCGTGCTGGAGCCTTGCTGGTCAAAAGACGACGGTCTTTATCAGGAAGTTGGTTTCAGAATTATTTCATCCCCTTTAGATTGGGCATTGTTCATGGATGAAATTGATTCTGATGATGCTGATATCTGGGGCGCCAACGCCTGAAGTCAACCAATCTATTCACCAATGAGTCTTCTTGAGCTGTTCTGATCCTGTATTGCGCCTGGTGCTGGTATTCTGTCGACGATCCTTTTTTTAGCGTATCTGAGTTTTAAGCAGGATATTATGCTTTTTATATAATATCATAGGGTTGGTTTGTTCATTTTCAGAGAAATTGTATTGATTATACACGTTATTATCGGAGAAACGGCGAATGTCACTGAAAGAGCATGAGTATGTAAGACACACATTGGAAAGATATACGAATTGCAGTCTTGATGAATTCTGTGATCATATTCTGATCACCAATTTCAGACAGTATCTCAATGAGTTTAAAGAAAGAACAGGCGGAGAATATCACGAGGGTAATTTCAGGATTGTCAATGCCCCGGATATAAACTGTACGATGATCGATTTCGGGATCGGCTCGCCACAGGCCGCCCTGATCATTAACTGCCTGGCCTATCTTGATAATCTTAAATCAGTCATCATGCTGGGTATGTGCGGCGGCATAGAGGACAGCCTTGAAATAGGGGATTTTGTTGTGCCTTCCGCCGCAATCCGCGGTGACGGAACCAGCAGACATTATCTGCCTCTGGAGTTTCCGGCAATTCCTGCTTCGTCAATAAACCTGTACTGTATCGGCGCAGTCAGGAAAACGGAAACCCTGGAACCGCGTTGCGGGATTGTTTACACCACTGACCGGCGTTTGTGGGAATTTGATGAGGATTTTGTTCAATACCTGCGACAGCTCAGGATTATTGCCATTGATATGGAACTGGCAACGCTTTTTTCCGTGGCTTATCATTATGAAGTTCCCATCGGTTCAATCATGCTGGTTTCCGATATGCCGCTTCAAAAGCGGGGAGTAAAGGACAAGAAGATTTCTGATATGGTTTATGAGCAGCATATGGGCGTGCATCTTGATCTTGCCCTGGAGGCGGTGATGAAGATTCAGGAAAACTGGAAAGAGGTGGAGCGGACCCTTACCAGTGAGTGGTAGTCAATGCGTTCAGTCGACAGTGCGCGGCTCGAATGTCATTACAGAGTGGCTGAGGGGCAAAGGGGCAAAGTTACAGAGTGACAGAGGCACAAAGTTACACAGTATAGGAAAAGTAATGAAGGGGGATGTCTCTGTCTCGAAGCGGGACTTCTGATGATTCCTTTCATGGTCCTTAACCAGATCCAATACAAAAACACCATGTGCCGTTTCTATTATCATGACTGATCATGATTTCGATTTATCCGTGATTATCCCCACCCTGAATGAGGAACAGTCAATTCCTCGTCTTTTGCAGGATCTTGCCGTGCAAAAGAAAATTATCTTTGAAATAATCGTCGTGGATGGCGGCAGCGCCGATTTGACCCTGGATCATTGTTCTGAGTTTCTGGATCAAAAAACTGTGCCGACGACTCTTTTTAAAACAAGGGCCGGGCGTGGCCATCAGATGAATGTCGGCGCGAAAGCAGCCTGCGCCAGGAATTTACTTTTCCTGCATGCCGACAGTGCAATCAGCGATGATCTTCTGCTGCACAATGCCTTGAAACATCTGAGCGAGCAAAGGGCTGCCCGTTTTCCATCGGAGGTTGCCGGGCATTTCCGTATGCGGTTCAAGAGAAAAGGCTCGGGAAATGAGAAGGCATATTATTTTTACGAGAGCAAAACATCCCTTAATCGGCAGGAGTGTTTCAACGGTGATCAGGGATTGATGCTTGCCAAAACCTATTTCGAATCTCTCGGGCGATTTGATGAATCCCGGCATTATATGGAAGATGCGGATATCGGCTCTAAACTTTTCGTCTCAGGCAAGTTAATTACCCTTCCGGGAACAATAGGTACCTCTGCAAGGCGGTTTGAGGTTGAAGGCTTGCAAGAGCGGCAGATCCTCAATGCCTTGATGCGGAATTTCTTTTCCAGCGGTTTTCACGAGTTTTTTGAGAGAGCTGAGCATGCCTACCATAGCCAGCAGAAGACAGAAAAACTCCAATTGAAACCCTTTTTGGAATTGATCCACAAAACGGTTCTGGCCAGAGGATTCAAGTCTGCCTTCATTCTCTGGTATAAAACCGGAGGCTATGTGGCAAATAACGCCTGGCAACTGGCATATGCCCTGGATTGCCGCAGCAATTATCGAAACCATATGCCACAGGGTGAAGGATCCGTCCCGCGTCTTGCGGTTTATGATAAATTGATCGGGCCCCTTTTGACCTCAAAACCTGGCAGTTTCCTCACCGCCCTTGCAACCCTTGTCTGGTTTTATGGATTGCGGCTGAAATTATCCCTTAAAAAATAATGGTGTTGATGCTCGCTTTTCTCTACGATGCCTATAAATCTGATTTTTTATTCGGGAAGCAATCCTGGGTTCTTCATCTTTCGCTTTTCTCAATTTTTGCGGCAGACACTCAAGGTTGATGCTTTCGAAAGGATAAAGGATTACAGCCCGTTCAACGGCATTTTCAAGCTCCCGGACATTGCCGGGCCAGGCATAATTGATTAATGCATCAATTACCTCTTGGTCGAACCTCCTAAAGATCTTTTTCAATGGCCTGCTCAATGTCAAGATTGCCCTGACTACTGAAGTTGTTTACAACTTCAGTAGTACAAAAAAGGAGATGAGCTAAACCCTCAGCTCCTTTTTTTATTATCGCTTTTTTAAAATCCTTGACACCGATGATGCGCCGTATAGGATATGTTAGAAGTCTCAGGGTTTTTGTGATGACTTGGCAAACTATCAGGTAAAAAACAACAAGAGAAATAAAGCGACATGAAAAATAAAACCACGTGCAGTAGTTTGTTTCTGCTTATCTTTCTTTTCAATTTTACCCATGCCAGTGCTGAAATCGATACGGCATCGATTTTCCCGGATGCCCGTCTGGCAGCTTCCAAGCTCGATCTCATCCTTCTTGAAAAAGAGATCAACTGGCAGGGAAAATACCTGCTGGATCCACCTGATAAATTACGGCGGCAGTATCCTCTCATCACCAAGATGGAAGTATCGATCAAGCTGGAATATAAAGAAAACAAGATACATGCGACAGGGTTAATCAACGATACCGTGAGTTTTATGCGGATCAGGGAAGATGATAGAAAGCAGCTGGTAAAAAATGTCGTGGACAACCTGTATGAATCCCTGGTGACCGGTAACCGCCCTGAAGTTGACAGAAACGGCCGACTTCAGCCGATTTCAAAAAAGGACATTGTTTTCAGTATAATTCTTAAAGATTTCAAGATAGACAGAAAGGGCAGGAATCTCACCGCTCTTCTTCCTCCCGAATATAACGGCGGCATCGGCCAGGCCGGATACCGGGACGGGACCTTTATATTCAGCACTGACTATTTCGCCAAAATCCAGATAGAACAGGGCGCCATAGTATCCGGGATTGCCAACAGTTTTATTTTTGAAAAAGACAGCGTAAAGTAGTCTCTCCGTTTTCCGGCATTCTGCTGATTATTTCTTCCTGCCGCCACCCCCAATCATTCCGGATGCAATTATGTATTTTCCTTGCAGGGAAAATCCTGCTGTGCCGCGTTTTCTCAAGTATGGATTGTGTAATTCTTCTAAAAGGGCTATATAGCCTGCATATTTTTCAGGTTTAAGCTTTTGTAAATATTTCGAAGGGTTGTTTATGAATTTGCTTGCATTACAGGAGATCACTATCAGTTTCGGCGCCTTGCCGGTTCTTAATCGTATTGATCTCAATATAGAGGAAGGGCAGAAAATCTGCCTGGTGGGTCGAAACGGCGAAGGGAAATCCACCCTGCTCAAACTCATTGCCGGCGATCTGCAACCGGACAGCGGCAGGATGATCAAACGGTCGGGGCTCAAGACCGCGATGCTGTCGCAGGATGTTCCCCATGAAATTGCCGGGACAATTTATGATGTTGTTGCCGGTGGCCTTGGTGAATCTTTTGAACTGCTGCGCCGGCATCATGCCATCAGCCTGAGGCTTGCTGAAAAAGAGGATCCCGGCCTGCTTGACGAGCTCATGGAGGTGGAACATGGGCTTGAGGCGGCAGGGGGCTGGCATGCCCGACAGCGCATCGAGACAGTGCTATCGCATCTTGAACTGAATGCGGACCTGCTGTTTAACGAACTTTCCGGTGGCTTACGAAGACGGGTGATGCTTGCCCGGGCACTGGTGAATGAACCGGAGTTGCTGCTCCTTGACGAACCGACAAATCATCTTGATATCGATTCCATTGCCTGGCTTGAGGAATTTCTTAAATCATCCGCCGGGACGATTATTTTTATCACCCATGACCGGATGCTTGCCGGAAAACTGGCTGATCGGATTCTTGATCTTGACCGGGGCAAAATAACCAGCTGGCCCGGAAGTATGGGGGAATATCTCAGGAAAAAGGATGAGCTGCTCGAAGTTGAGGCTTTGCACCAGAAAAAATTCGATAAGAAGCTTTCCCAGGAGGAGACCTGGATACGGCAGGGGATCAAGGCCCGGCGCACCAGAAACGAAGGCAGGGTGCGGGCGCTGATTGATCTGCGCAATGAGCGGAGCGCCCGGAGGGAAAAAATCGGCAAGGCCACTATGAAGCTCCATGAAGCGGATATTTCCGGAAAGCTCGTGGCCAAGGCTGAAAACATTTCCTTCCGTTTTGGCCAATCGTGGCTGGTGAAGGATTTCAGCACCACGGTTTTACGGGGCGACAAAGTGGGCATCCTCGGACCCAATGGCTGCGGCAAGACGACGCTGATTAAAATTCTTTTCGGCGAGCTCGTGCCTGAGACCGGTTCCGTCCATCTTGGTTCCAAGATTCAACTTGCCTATTCTGATCAGTTGCGATCCAAGCTTGATGAGGATAAAACAGTTGCGGAAAATGTCGGTGAAGGCAAAGAGACGGTAACCATAAACGGTTTTGAGCGGCATATAATCAGCTATCTGAAGGATTTTCTGTTTACCCCGGATCGGGCCCGGTCGCCGGTTTCCATTCTTTCCGGAGGCGAGCGTAACCGGCTCATGCTGGCAAAGCTGTTCTGCAGACCGGCAAACGTCCTGGTTCTTGACGAACCCACCAACGATCTTGATGTTGAATCCCTTGAGCTGTTGGAGGAAATATTGCTGGACTTCAAGGGAACGGTTATTCTTGTCAGCCATGACCGGGCTTTTTTAAACAACGTTGTGACCAGCACCTTTGTTTTTGAAGGAAACGGCAAAGTCCAGGAGTATGCCGGCGGCTATGATGACTGGCTCATGCAGCGTCCGGTAAAACGGAAGAATGGTCTTTCCTCTGAATTGAAAAAAAAGGAGAAAGCAAAGCTCGCTCCTTCCAGTGCGAGAAAACTCACCTTTAAGGAAGAAAGAGAGCTTGAAGGCCTTCACAAAAGGATCGAGGAAATGGAGGCCGAGCAAAGTGATCTTTTGGGGAAAATGGCCGATGGCGGCTTTTTTCAGCGGGATGGAGATGCAATCAGCAAGGCAAAAAACCGCCTTCAGGAGCTTGAACAAGACCTTGCTCGGTCTTATTTCCGTTGGGAAGCCCTTGAAGCGATTAAGGAAGAATACATGAACAGGAGAAAATCATGACACAATGTCCCTGCAGTCCGGATAAAAAATTCAATAAATGTTGCGGTCCGTTTCATAAGGGAGCTGCCGCCCCCACAGCAGAAAAGCTCATGCGCTCCCGCTATTCCGCGTATGTTCTCAAGGATTATGATTATCTCAACCGGACATGCCATCCTGATCATCAGGCCGATGCCGCTGATTTTGCCGACCAGGGGGACATTATCTGGAAGGGGTTGGAGATTGTCGACACCGAAGCAGGCGGTGAGGATGATCAGGACGGTATTGTGGAGTTTGTCGCCAGATACAGTCTCAAAGGTGCTGAATACCGGCAGCATGAACGGAGTAATTTCATCAGGCAGGACGGGCAGTGGATATACCTGGACGGCGAGTTTGTCAAACCTGCGCCGGTTCATTCGGAAAAAGTCGGCCGCAATGAGCCATGCCCGTGCGGCAGCGGCAAGAAGCATAAGAAGTGCTGTTTGTGATAACATTTTTTTGATTGTTCGGCGTGGTGCACGGTGTTGGTATCAGTTGAAATCTACATATAGATTGTGAGCTTAATCCCTGGCGTTCTAATCTTGAACACTCAGTCTCAAGTTAATGGCTTGATGGATTTTTTCTACCAACTCATCAAGTTCCACTGGTTTCATGAGAAAGTCGAATAAACCCCTCTGCATTCCGGAAATCCCGTGTTCGGTTGAACCGTGGGCAGTGATCAGGATAACCTCAATGCGTGGATCGTAATTTTTTATCATATCCAGGACCTCAAGACCATCAATCTCCGGCATTTTAAGATCCAAAAGCACGACATCCGGTTTCCAGTCCGATCGTATGAAGTTCATGGCTTCGTTGGCATCACCAAAGGCCATGACCTCAAAGTCGCGTAAGGCAAGGCATTCGGCACAGGTCTCGGCAAACTCGATTTCATCATCGATAATCAATACTTTGTTTTTAGAAATTGTTTTTTTCACTAATCTTGCCTCTGTTCTGGAAAACTTAGAATGAAGGTTGTGCCGATTCCCACAACGCTTTGGACCTGGATGTCTCCATGGAGCTTTTTCACCAGGCCATATGTGATAAACAGCCCGAGCCCGGTCCCCTGTTTATCTTTTTCATTCTTTGTCGTGAAAAATGGTTCAAATATTTTTTTCTGGATCTCGGGAGACATGCCGGGGCCGTGGTCTGATATTTCAATCCGGATGGCAGCCGGCTCCACTTTCTTTGTTCTGATCTCAATGCTGCTGTTCTTGTCCACAGAATCAATGGCATTGTTGATGATGTTGAAGAGAATCTGCTGGAGCTGCCCCTGGTCACTGGTGATGGCCGGCAGATCCTGTTGCAGATCAAGATCGATCCGGACGCTCTTGTACTGAGCCTCCCTTTCAAGAAAGCTTAAAACTTCCTCGATTACCATGTTGATCCACACCGGTTCAAGCTTGCTTTCCATTCTGCGGGCAAAGCCCAGGAGCCGGTGGGTTATGTCTCGGCTTCTGGCAACGGCCTTCTGCTGTGAGTCTAGTTGTGCTAAGAATTTTTCTCGATATTCAAAATCCTTTGTTAATGCCAGTAGATCCTTTAATAGCTGGGCCTTGGCATGGATAATGGCCAGAGGGTTGTTTATTTCGTGGGCAACACCTGCAGCCAGCCTGCCAATGGAAGCAAGTTTGTCATTATGTTCGGTCTGGGCAAGTAGGGCTTCTCGCGCTTCATCCGCACTACGGATCGATGCGGCAACAAATCCTGCTATGCGGTAAGCAGCGATGACGATTAACAATGAACAGACACAGAGAATGATCAGCAGTTTGCGTTTGAATTGGCGCCAGGGTTTTTTCTCTGCATATTGGGTATGTTCCAGGACAAGAGTCCAGGGGGTGTCCTTTATGGGGCTGTAGGTTCGGATTATCGGTTTGGAATTGCGGTATTCCTCGACAAGATTCAACCTGTTTTTGCGTGGAATTTTAGTTAAAGGACTTTGTGCGCCGACCTTTCCGTAAAAACTCGAGGAGCTTTGCAGCAGGCCTGCGCTGTTCACAAGAAAAACGTCCTCTACTATATCGGAATGGATTGACAGCAGAAAACGGTCAATTGTTTCCGTGTCAATGCTCGCCCGCAAAATCCAGTGGCTGTTGTCGGTTGAGATCTTTCTGCTCACTGCAACAACAAAATGCGGCAGATTGCGAAAGCCCAGGAAGACTTCGCTGATGTAACTTTGCTGGGCCAGTGTTTTGCTATACCAGAGGCTTTCGGCGTAATTTTTGCCCGTCAGGTTGAAAGGGCCGGAGTAGGTCTGCTGAACACCGTCTGGTCCGATTACACTTAAATCAACCACCCCTGGATTTTCGTGTTTGAGTTTTTCAAAAACCAGGTCAAGAGTATTCTGCTGCGTCAGATCCATGAATGAATATGCATCTGCGATGATGGATATTGATGACCGCAGTTTGCCCAAAAAAGTCTCAATATTCTGTTTGGTGCTCACCGTGCTCCAGCGGGCATTGCTTTCCACTTCCTCTTTTACCACCTGCCGGTATTGATTGTAGCTGAGTCCGGCGGTGATGATCAATGGAATCATCGCGACCATGCACAGGATCAAAAGCAGGCCTCTTCTGAGGTACAGATAGCGCTGCTGGGCAGAAAGGTTCGAATCATTGATGCAGAAGACGAACTGGTTCTGGGTGAAGCGAATGAGGCGGAGCCAAGGTGATTTCATGATTTTTCCTTGGATGGGGTCGAGGGTTGAATTTCCCGGACAACTTTTCCTGGCTGAAGATCCCCGTTGATTAATGAATGGAGGACACAATCAGCTGATCCGATGACCCGGTCGATAATTTCTATCTTCTTCCAGCAGAGGTATTGGTAATGTCTTTCTTCAATGCCGCCGCACACAACCAGGGTAATGTTTTCTTTAAGGATGAGGCTGCAGAGTTCGTCGCTTGACGGACCCGGCAGCAGGATGGTCCTCGATGTGGGGGGGACCCCTTGTTGTGCTTCCGTGATGATCACCTTGGTTGTGAGATCAAAACGTGGAGCGATGTAATCCTCAAGAAGGGTGAGCAGGATTTTCACTGAGCTGTCCTCATTCAAGACCGTAGAGCTTCATCTTCCGCCAGAGCTTGCTTCGGCCCCATCCTAATTGTTTGGCAGTCTGGGTACGGTTGCCATCGGTGTTTACCAGGCTGTCGAAAATCTTTTTCTTTTCAAAATGAGACCAGTTAGAGATTGTTGCAGCGCGTTCATTGCCCTGGCCGGTAGTTTTCGTGCTGTCCGCCGGTTCGGGAATATCCGCTATGGCTGTATGCAGATATGCGGGCAGGTGTGAAAACTTGATCAGTTCACCCTGGCATATATTTGCGGCGTATTCCGCAATGTTACTCAACTCTCTGACATTGCCGGGAAAGTGGTAATCCAGAAGACATGTTTCTGCGTCCTGATTGAACCCCCTGATATTCTTCTCCAGGGTTTGTGAAAATTTATGGAGAAAATGTTCCAGCAGCAGCTTGATATCGTCGCCTCGCTCGCGGAGCGGCGGCAGGTGGGTGCGCAGAACGTTGAGACGATAGTAAAGATCTTCCCGGAATTTACCCTGCTGAACCAGTCGACGGAGGTCGTGGTGAGTGGCGGTAATCAGGCGAACATCGACCTTTACTTTTTTTGAGCTGCCCAATGGATAAAATTCCTTATCGTCAAGCACCGTGAGGAGCTTGGTCTGGAGGGCTACCGGCAGATCGCCAATCTCTGTCAGGAAAATGGTGCCTCCCTGAGAAAGCCTGAACATGCCTGGCTTGTCGGCGTGCGCCCCGGTAAAAGCGCCGCGAACGTAACCGAACAGTTCCGATTCAAGCAGGGCCTCCGGGAGGGCGCCGCAATTGACCTTGATGAAGGGTGCTTTTGATCGACTGGAGAGCTGATGGATAGTCTCTGCAAGGAAGTCTTTTCCGGTGCCGGTCTCGCCGGTTATCAATAATGTGGTGTCGGTGTGTGTGAGGATTGGCAGCAGTTCAAAAATTTCCTGCATTTTCGGACTGTGGCCGATGATTCCCATTTTTTTTCCGTCATCATGGATATTTTGTTGAATGGCACGCTGGGATGACAAATCTTCAAGCAGTAGCAGAAAGCACTTCACCTCATGGGTTTCACCGAAGAGCGGTGAAAGGGTCAGGCGCACCGGCACTCTTTTCCGGTTCGCATTGATAGTATCCCCTTCCATTATGATCTGTTCTTCGCGGGAAGCTGTCTGCAGAAAAAATTTGCTGTGAATGGCAAGGTTGGTGCGAATTACCTGGTCAACCGATGTGCCACAGACCTTTTCTGTCGCATAGCCTGTGCATGCCTCCAGATAGTGATTCATCTTGGCTATAGTGCCATCTTGGCCAAGCACAGCCACTCCGTGCGGCAAGGAATTGATGACCTCAAGAAGGCTGATATGCTCATCAAGGGGGGGATTCTGTTTTTTCATGTGCAGAACCATGGTTGGTGGATGCCGACTATCCGGCTGTTTTTGTTTTATTAGACAGATTGTGTATCGATATGTCTTGAGTTGTTTTGTACTTTTTTGCACCTTGAATGTCAATAAGTTTCTTTGTTATTGGTGGTTTGCGTGGAATTAGAGCCTTGTTTTCGGTGCTGCGAGATATCATTAAACTGTATCGTTGTGTGTCGATTTGTTCTCTGTCTCGTTTATTTTGAGTCGGGTGACGGGGTGTTGTTTCGGGTAACTGTTTGAATTTGCAGCTATTTTCGATCATGGCACGAACATTGCTTTTTATTAAGTCAAGCGCAAAACGTTGTATGACGATCAATTATTTTGCAAGGGAGGTTACGCCATGAACAAGAAGATGAATACGGATCAGACCCATCAGAGTTGGATGAATGCCATCACCTTTGCTGAAGCAGGGGAATGGGATACCGCAAGGGCCATGATTCCTGTGGTTCGGGGTATAAGTCGAAAAATTCCGCACTTCTTCAAAGTGTTTATGGCAGTTGCCTTTGCAGAGGAAGGACTGCATGCCGAAGCCGTTCGGCTGATGGAAGATGAACATCATGAAAATCAATACATCATGGATTTTATTAAGACATTAGGCCTGGAGGGCATTCGCATGTCCTATGGGGCCTTAGCATGGGAACCAGGGGAATGAAAGAGCTCCGCAGGGTATTCCCTCGGAAAGGCGGATCGGAGTCCACTTCATGAGCACGGTGTATATCAAAACCTTGGATGCGGAATTTGCACAGATGCTCTGCAGAACCATTGAAGCCTGGAAAATTTATGCAATATGGCATGAAGAGGCCCAAGATAGCTGGGAAGATCCCAATTATCTCTTGTTGGACAATATTGATGTCGTCCTCCTTGATATCCGGTGCACCCCGGAAAAGGCAGTGAGATTTCTGCACCGGTTGCGGCAGAAATCAAAATATGTGGAGGTCATTCTGCTGAACACCAGCGACCGGGTTAATGCATCCATGGATGGTATGCAGGCCGGTGCTTCTGACGAACTCACCGTCCCGTTCGACACCGACACATTAAAAAAAAAATTCTGGAAGCCTGTAGTCGGAGAAAAAAATCGGTCAAAAGGCGGCGAGGAATGTCGCTAGGTGAAAAAATCAGACAGACAATGGCTGCTGCAACCTTTGCTCAAGCCGGGGAATTTGAAAGCGCCCTGGATTTCTTGGATGAAGATGAAACAACAGACCATGAATAACCATCGATCGTATGATTTAACCATAAGTTGCAAAAACATTATAGAGGAGAGGCTTTATGGAGGACATTAAAATATTACTGGTTGATGACGAGGAAGATTTTATCGTTTCCATTTCTGAGCTACTGGACTTGAGAGACCTTAAAAGTAAAACGGCCTTGAACGGCAAGGATGCCTTGCGATATGTGGGGCAGAATCTTCCTGACATCATCGTTCTTGACCTAAAGATGCCGGGGTTGGACGGAATGGAAGTTCTGCGCAGGGTGAAAGAGCACTACCCGAGGATTCAGGTCATAATTCTTACCGGCCACGGCAATGATCTTGAAGAGGGCGAGGCGCGACGCCTGGGGGCTTTTGATTACCTGAAAAAGCCTGTTGATATCGAGATGCTGGTGGACAGAATCAGATCAGCGCACAGAGAAATGAATAAAAACAATACGATGGCCGCGGTTGCCTTTGCCGAGGCAGGTGAATTTGAGACGGCACGGAAAATAGCAAGATGAAAAGAGTTAGTCGGTGGCATCAGGTGATGGTAATCGGCAGGGCGGCACGCAGGGAGCCCTGCCTGCCGTGAAAATGTATTTCGCCACCATCCCCGGGGAAGTAATGAAGCAGAAACCGCGGGCGGATTACTATTCCGGCCAGAAAAGGATTTTTAGCCTGGTGATTATCCTGCTTGCCATTCTACCGCTGATTTTTATCAACTGGAACTCCTCAAAACTTTTTCAAGATTCCTGGTTGACCAAGACAGAAAACGAACTCTCAAGTTTTTCAGAAAGCAGAAAAGAGCTGATCGATCTCTTCCTTGCCAATCAGGAAGATCTGCTTGGCGGACTTTTGCAACTCTTTATGCAGGAAGAGCTCAGCCGGGTAGACAGGCTGGAGAAGGTTTTTTTTGCGGTTAACCGAAACAATGTGATGACTGATCTTGGTGTTATTGACGGGGCTGGGCGCCATCTAGCCTATGTTGGGCCTTTTACGGAAAGGCTGGTGGGAAAAAATTATGCGGATTCCCCTTGGTTTGTCGAGGTCATGAAACAAGGCAGATATGTGAGTGATGTATTCACCGGTTACCGCGGTGTACCCCATCTTGTTGTTGCAGTCGCATCACAAGACAGATCATGGCTGTTAAGGGCAACGATCAATTCTGAAATGTTTAATGCCCTGGTTGCCAGTGCCAATGTCGGACCAAATGGTGACGCCTTTATAATTAGCCGTCAAGGCGAGATGCAGACAACGAGCCGTCTCGGGCAGACGATTTTTGATCCGGGTCACGTCCGCATGCTGCACGAAATCGCCAGTAGAGGTGTTAAGGTAACCTCCTATAATAATTATCTTTATGCTGTGGCGCCATTAAACAGGGGTAACTGGCTGCTGGTCCTGAAAACTGATATCCCTTCTTCACTCAAAGATTTTTATCAGGCCAGAAAAATCGGGCTCACCGTTATCGTGGGAACCGCGCTCCTGATCCTTATTGTCGCCAGGTTAGTGATAAACCCCCTGGTAAATAAAATTGAACGCGCGGAAGAACAGAGGATGAACCTGACGGATAAGGTCAGAGAGGTTGAAAAGATGGCCCTGATCGGTCGTCTGGCCGCCAGTGTCGCTCATGAGATAAATAATCCGCTGCAAGTCATTAGTGCACAGGCTGGGTGGATAAACGAGCTGCTGGAGCAGGAAACGGAAGGTCAAGCTTACGATCATCAGGAAGCTCTTCGAGCTATTGAAAAAATTCGAACTCAGGTCAGGCGTGCAGGGGGCATTACGAAACGCCTGCTTGGGTTTGCCGGTTCAGATGATGGGGAATGGTTTGAAACGGATATTAACAAGATCGTCGAAGAAACGATAAATCTTCTGGAAAAAGAGGCGTGCAGCAACCGGATTATTATCAAGCGAGAATATGCGGAGGGTCTGCCGGTGGTAAGAACTGAGGCAACACAGTTGCAGCAGGTGTTTCTCAACATTCTAAATAACGCTATTGATGCCATCGGCAGCGAAGGAGTCATTACCGTAAGTACTTTGCAGGTGGATGGCAGGATTCATGTGCAGTTTGCTGATACGGGTCCAGGGATACCCGAACACGATACAGATAAAATTTTTCAGCCATTTTACACCACAAAGGAGAAAGGCAAGGGGACCGGACTCGGGTTATTAATTTCACGCAATATCATGCAGAAGATGAATGGTGATCTTGAAGTGGTTAACCGGGAGCAGGGAGGGTGTCTCTTCACGGTTTCTTTGAGTTTGAATAATAAGGTCGAAGTTCAGACCCATGAGGAAAAATTATGAGGAATAAACGAATTCTGCTCGTGGACGATGAAAGGGATTTTGTTGACTGTCTGGCCAAAAGGCTGCTGATGCGCGGTGTCAACTGCGAATCAGCATACAATGGCGCCGATGCAATCAAGAAAATTTCCACAGGCCACTTTGATGCGGTGGTGCTGGATATGCTGCTGCCGGATACCAATGGCGTCCATGTATTGCGGACTATACGGTGTGTCAGTCCTGAAACCATTGTAGTCATGCTGACCGGACATGCCTCAGCCAGTGATGGTAAGGAAAGCATGCTTCAGGGTGCAGTGGAATACCTCATAAAGCCGGTGGAGCTTGAGACCTTGCTGGAAAAGCTCTGTCTCCTGCTCAAGTGTGAGCCTTACGGCAAGATCCTCCTGCAGCAGAATTGCAACGATACAGTTTAACACCGGACAAAAACGAGCATTGTCCCGGAAAATAAAAAAAAGCGACATGAAAAATAAACTTGAACACTTGAGGGAGGAAAACAAAAGATGAAGATGGGAAAACAGTTATATGAGATGATGATGTCTGGGGCGCAGGCCTATGCTGCCTGGGACCTGGACACGTCCCGGCGGATATTGCAGAGTCGCCGACGTCTGATGATTTTAGGGCTGCTGCTGATCCCGATTGTTTTGGGTGGCATCGCATTTGCGGAAGAAATCGCCATCGCCCTGCCGGATGTTCTGGGCGGTAAAAAGGCCTATAGCCCGGCATTTTACACGAATACCATCTTCTTTGCTTCCATCGGTGTCGGCCTTTGTGCAGGGCTCATCACCGGCTGTATCGGAGCGGGCGGTGGTTTTATAATTGCCCCGGCCCTGATGAGCGCAGGCGTAAAAGGAATTCTGGCGGTGGGCACCGACCTGTTTCATATTTTTGCCAAGGCGATTATGGGCAGTGTCCTGCATCGTAAACTCGGCAACATCTCTGTATCGCTGGCAGGGACCTTTCTGATCGGCTCCATCGGCGGGGCCACTCTGGGCGGCTATATCAATCGCACTCTCTATGAATTGAACCCTGTTTTAAGCGATGCCTTTATTACCACAGTCTATGTGATCATGCTGGGTTTTCTGGGGTTTTATTCCCTGGCTGATTGCCTGTCGGCAAGAAAGTCTGCCGCAAAGGCTGCAAAAACCGGCGATGTTGATGCAGGCGGTGAATCAATGACCGGCCTGGCCCAGAAAATTCAGTCCGTCAACATTCCGCCCATGCTGCATTTCGACCAGGGCGTGGTGCCGGGCGGCCGCAAGATCTCGGCAATTTTTCTGGTGATCAGCGGTGCCATTGTAGGCCTCGCCGCAGCCATCATGGGTGTCGGCGGCGGCTTTCTCACCTTCCCGATTTTCGTGTACGGCCTTGGTGTTTCCTCGGCAACCACGGTTGGCACCGACATCTTCCAGATTATCTTTACCGCCGGGTATGCAGGTCTTGGTCAGTACGCCATCTATGGGTTCATCTTTTATACCCTGGCCATCGGCATGCTGCTTGGCTCACTGCTCGGAATTCAGATCGGTTCGCTGGTGACCAAGGTTGTTCCCGGCACCACTATCCGGGGTTTTTACGCCACGGCGGTACTTGCCGGGTTTGTCAATCGGGTCTTCGCCCTGCCCGCCAAGCTTGGCAAAATGGATGTCATTACCATATCCGACAATACCGGAAAAATTCTGGAACAGATTGGCGTCTATCTCTTTTTCGTGGTCATCTCAATTTTTGCGATCTGGGTAATTGGTACTTTTCTGATGAATATAAAAACACTGAAGGGTGAGGGGGTGCACGCATGATTGCCAACAAGAAAGAATTCGGCGGCGGCCTGCTGCTGTTTATCGGTTTCTGGATAGTATTCGCCATCGGCATGTCGC
Organism: Pseudomonadota bacterium; assembly: GCA_018823135.1. Taxonomy (NCBI): domain Bacteria; kingdom Pseudomonadati; phylum Pseudomonadota; species Pseudomonadota bacterium. The sequence continues at coordinate 48,838 of JAHJJF010000086.1, read as the reverse complement.
CACTCTTTGCCGGTCAGAACATCCTGAATTATATGGACAATCTGTATAATACCATTTCAAAGAAATCAGCTTATTACATTCCGGGCGTGGTGAAAGAGGCGCAACAGTACAAGGGCCAGCAGGTCACCTTGAACATAAAAGCCGGCAGCCCCGAGCAGGCCAAACGGTATGCCAAGCTTTTTAAGGCAGGCGATGCTCGGGTTGCGGTTGATGACGTAAATGTCAAAGTGGAAGGTGGTCTTGGCCTGATGCTTGAAAATATTCTCAATGATGCCGATATGGCGTTTGCTAATGACGGGCAGGCATTTGCCGCAAAATACGGTTTAGAAGCAAAGCAGGTTATGTATGACTGGTGGTATGCCCTCAAGGCTGCGGAAAAGGACTTCAATAAACAGAAGATGTTCAAAGAAGCCAAGATTATTAACAAGTCGCAGACCAGGGGAGTGGAGCCGGCCTATAATTACTACGGCATTCCGGCCGAGAGCATTAAGGATAAAGCGGCAATTGTGGTTGTTTCCCTGGTGGGGTATGTCATTTATACATTATGGTTCGGTTTTTCCATTCTTTTCATGTTCGAGGGCTGGGGATTGAAGTTGGAACATTGATGCCTGGTTGAAAGCGGTTTTGCAGTTATAGAAGACTGCTCTCCCTTGCCGCGTCTCATTCAGCCAAGTTTCAATTAAGCGCCACAGGGCTCAGATACTCCTCTTCCACCTTGTGGCGCTTTTTTTGTCTGAAAACATGCAATTTTTTTCAGGAGGGATTAAAAGTCATCAAATGATGTGTCTGATACTCCATATTCGCACCGAATGAGAACAGTACCAAAGCCATGCATAGCTTTGTAAAATATATCATACAGCTCTTTCGCGGAGGACCGGGATTAGATCCTGTCGATCTCCAGGCGACCTTTCAACAACATTTCAAGGTATTTCGATCCCTGCTTACCGCCAATAATAATGCCCTGAAATTAATGGCTGAGATGGAGCAGACCCTTAATTCCGGACGCTCTTTCGGCATGGCTTTTGTCCGCGGGAATTGTACCGCTCTAACGGCAAATGTCTATAAAATGGTCATAAATCTCGTGGAACTTGCTGACGGAAGATATGAGAGTATTATTCCACGTTTCAAGGAAATATCATTACGAATCGAAAACACCATTGCCAGCAGGCCCATATTTTCCGATCTGATTCAGCCCTTTGTTCTCCCCCTGTCGGAGATTGACCGGCATTCCGTTGATGCCGTCGGCGAAAAGATGGCAAATCTCGGTGAAATCCGCAAGCATCTCGGGTTGAACACACCAGACGGCTTTGTGATTACCGCTGAAGCAGCCCGGCATTTCATCACAACGAATAATCTTCAGGATGAAATCAACCGTCGTCTCAAGCAGTTGAACGAGGACGATCTTGAAGATCTTTTCACGGTCAGTGCCGCTGTTCAGAATCTTATTGTCAATTCCAGGATGCCTGAAGATCTCGATAGTCAGATTAATCAAGCCTATTATCAGCTTGCGGTGCGGCAAGGCCGGGAAATTCTTGTCTCCATGCGATCAAGCGCCTCAGGCGAGGACCTTGTCAACACTTCCTTTGCCGGCCAATACAGGACGCAACTCGACGTGCATCCCGACTTCCTGGGCCATACCTACAAGGAGATACTCGCCGGCAAGTATAAAAGTCAGGCCCTTGTCTATCGTCTGCGGCGGGGGTACAGGCATCAGGATATCGTAATGTGCGTCGGATGCCTGATGATGATCGATGCAACAGTCAGCGGCGTTTCCTATTCAAATGCCGGCAGCAATCTGATGCATATCTATGCTGTTGCCGGGACTGCGGCAAACGTTGTGGAAGGTGAAGCGCCGTGCGATGTTTATCATTTGAATCGCCAGCAACCATTTCCAATTGTATTCAAAAGCCCTGGAGTAACGAATACGCCGGATAACCGGCAGACAGAGGGCGTCTTTCTTTTGTCAGATGAACAAATTCAGGAACTGGCACAAGCCACGCTGCTGCTTGAAAAACATTTTGGTGGCCCTCAGGATATTGAGTGGTCTTTTGATTCCGAAGGGAAACTGGTCATTCTGCAGAGCCGCCCTCTCGATTCCGAAACTTTTCAGGCTACCGCCCTTGCTTCTGCCGGAGATGACCAGAATACAGATGCCGCCATCTGTCCAGGTGGAATAGCGGTCAGCCGGGGAATTGCTTCAGGGCCGGTTTTTAAGGTGGAGTCTCAGGTCGATCTGCTGCAGTTTCCCAGAGGAGCCGTGCTCCTTGTGCGTTATCCCCATTCCGACTGGGCGGTCTTGGTGAGTCATGCGGTGGCCATAATCAGTGCTGCCGGGGAGGCGGCCGCCCATCTGGCAACGGTTGCCCGTGAATTTGGAGTCCCGGCTATTTTTGGAGTGGAAGATGCTTTTTCCACATATAATGATGGTGAAATCCTTACGGTAGATGCTATTGAAAATGTTATCTGCCGGGGAAAGGATGCTGAGCGTATCGCCCGGAGTCAGCCGGCAGTCAAACTCATGGTTGGCAGCCCGGTTTACAAGATTTTACAAAGAGTTTTGCAGGAGATTTCCCCACTGAATCTGACTGATCCCAAAGCGGTTCAATTCGCCCCGTCATACTGCCGGACGCTTCATGACATAACTCGTTTCTGTCATGAAAAAGCGGTACAGGAAATATTTCAATTCGGGATGAAATATCGATTTGACAAGCGTTCGGCAAAACAACTGGTTGTCAAGACGCCCTTCCAGTGGTGGGTGATCAACCTTGACGATGGTTTCAGTGAAAATGTCCAACCAGAAAGTAAATACGTAAGTCTTGATGATATTCAATCCGAACCCATGCATGCTGTCTGGCGCGGCATGGTGGCTGTCCCGTGGGAAGGCCCCCCGCCTGTTAACCTGAGGGGCTTCGGGTCAATTATTTTGCAGTCAACCATGGACCCGCGTCTGGAGCCGGCTGTAGGTGCCAGCATGGGCGGCAGGAATTATTTTCTTGTTTCAAGGAATTTCTGCAATTTGAGTGTCCGGCTTGGCTATCATTTTGCGCTTGTCGAGGCAAATCTTGGGGAATTTCTTACTGAGAATTATATCAGTTTCCAGTTCAAAGGGGGGGCAGCCGATGAAAGACGCCGACTGGTGCGAGTTACTCTTCTGGCTGAGATTCTCCGATTGTATGGTTTCCGGGTCGACTTGATAAGAGACGCACTTACGGCCCGCCTTGAAAAATATCCGGCGGCATATCTCAAAGACCGACTGGCATTACTCGGGTATCTGCTCATTCATACACGCCAGATCGATATGGTCCTGGGTGAGGAGGCCATCTTGGATCGTTACAAGCGGAAGATAATGGCAGACCTCGCAAACATTATGGATAAAGCGCATGATGAGGAGAAAGGCAATGAGAAAGATAATTAACATCCTGCTGGTTGATGATGAGGCAGATTTTCTGGAGGCCACCCGGAAAAGTCTTCTCAGGCGGGGTTATCTGGTTAAATGCGCCGGCAATTGTCTTAATGCTTCCCGGTTTCTCGATATTGGCGGGGTGGATGTGGTTGTCTTGGATGTCATGTTGCCGGACAGAGATGGCCTGCTATTCCTCAAGGAGATAAAGCAGAAATGGCCAGAAATCCCGGTGATTATACTGTCCGGCCACGCGTCCATGCAGTCAGGTATCCGAGGCATAGAGTTCGGGGCATATGATTATTGTTTAAAACCCATTGAGGTGGATGAACTGGTAGAAAGGATAGAAATCTGCTGTCGGATGTCCCCACCACCAGCAGAGGGATTATCTCGTCCAGCAAATAATCTGTAATGATGTAATAATAAAGCGCTTCATTTAGATAATCTTAAAATATCTCCTCAATGAACAGTTGGCATCCTGGATGCAATGAATGGAATAAAGATACGCTCGATTGAATATTGCTATTCTTTCTCTGGGCCCTGGCAATGTCCGGGGCTTTTTTGTTTGCTGATTCAACGGAAGTGTAGGATAGGCGCATATACGAGTCAGGTTGTTGCATACGTTGAATCCAATAAAATAATTAACCCAAATTAGCTCAATTTTTTCATCTCTAATTTGTCCAATATCATTATTTTCTCAATTAATTATATTCTTATATCCTAACACGCTTTATATCCAAAAAAATGTTGACTTTATATTTCTTTGAGTATTAAGGTCAAGTGTCAATCATTGGTTATGATGAATGATGTCAATGCTTCAATGCCAGTAATAATCTCAACTATCTCATTAAGTTAATAATTTTTTGACAGTGAAAGAATTTTTACTCGAAGTCCAGCCTTGCAGACTTTTTGATACCTTTTGGTGAAAACGATTAGGAGGTGACATGAAATGAAAACTTTTTATTTCAGAAGTGTCTTATTGAGTACTGTTGTCCTTTTTCTGGCAGCAGGATTGGCGCTGTTCCCAAAGCCCGCTTCGGCGGCGGTTGTCGCAAACGATGGCGGAATAACCCTCTGGATTTCGTATGATAATCTTGACGTGGCAGGCGCGAGTCTCGACGACACGATTACTGAAGCTGACGTACTTCCGGGGGGGTTCTCCTGCGATGTGACTAATGCGGGGCGCAGCAGTCTCGGTGCTCCCGACAGTCCGCCTTCATGCCCGGGAGGCACAGGGTCATGCACCGGACGTGAAAAAATCGAAGGCGACATCGAGAAACTTGCCGACTACATTTATGCGGCAACCGAAGGCGGGCATTATCTGCGACGCGTTTATGTTTCGGATCAGGGCCGCGCCTGGACCAGCGCCGATATCAAATGGAATACCGGTGTGGGCGGCTCGTCAGCTCCAACAGCAGGATGGGTAAACTCAGATTCCCAGATGTCGTTGAACTCGGGATACCGGACCTGCATTCACGATATTGTCCACCATGAACTGGGACATTATTTTTACCGGTTACCTGACCGTTATGCCAAGTCCGGCGGGTATTACCAGGGAACTATCGACGGCAGTGCTCCATTTCAGGTTGACGTTACAACCGGTGACCCAAACACCGTTATGTCCAGTAACTTCCCGCATTTATATGTCGATACAACAAACGCCCGGATTGTCGTGGATTATGATCAGCCTGGTCCCGGTTCGACTACCGGAGAAGTATTAACCCCGGGATTATTGAGCGATGCCGATGCGGACAACGACGGACCTGACCGCGCCCACCACTATTTTACCAATCCCTTTGCCCAGGATGAATGGAGTCTGATGCCTTCCGAACATGCCGATCTTTCCGGGGTTCATACGGAAGGCATTTTTGCAGATCCGGGCGTCCGCCATGCCGTTGATATTGTTTTTATCGGCGATGATGAGCCGCATCCCGGCACCGTGCTGCTGCTTGACAGATCCGGTTCCATGGGTGTCACAACTGACGGCATAACCGCGGCGCAATTTGTCCAGGAAGCCGGCATGTTTCTGTATCACAGCTCGGAGCCGGCGGATATTGTCGGCACCTATCTCTACAACGCCAGTGTTGAGGAACTGTTCCCCTATGCGGTTTATGACGAGACAAATGACTTAGCTTTCGTAAGCTTCAGAAATGCTTCCGGGTTGACAAATATCGCCCTGGTGCTTGAAACCGCGATTGACCAGCTTATTGCAACGCATGGAGAGGCAGGCGTAAGCGGCGCGGAAATCTATCTGATGTCCGACGGACGCCAGACCACCGGCGCAAGCCTCTGGGATCAGGTGACCCGGGCAAATGAACGTGGCATTAAAATTCATACCTTCTCTTTCGGCAACGCCGATGCCACGACAATGGACTCCATCGCCTCAGGGACATCAGGGACCACAACAGCTGTTTCCGAACGCGACGACGCGGCTGAACTGAAAATGATTATGACCAGGAAATTCTCCACCGGTCGCGGTAAGACGCCGATTTTTACCTATAAGGGAAAAATGGAGAAAAAGGTAACTCTTGGCAAGACACAGATTTGGGGGGGGCAGTTTGATGTGCCGCCTAAAACGCGTGAGCTGCAATTTTACGCATTTCTGCATGTCGGCGATGCATCAAAATCACTGACAATCCATCTCGAAGACCCGGGCGGCACAAGCTTTACATCAGCATCTCCCAATAACGTCGCCCAAAAGGGGCGTTTCAACGGTGTCGATGTCAGCGCTCCCAAGCCGGGTACCTGGAAGTATTATATCGCGGGTATTGACGGTTCAGGGCTCCCCAATGAAAAAATTGAAATCGCCGCGTATGCCGATAACCGCGAACTCAAAGGACGGGTCTGGTTTGAGGATTTCACCGAGGAAAATAGATTGCCGGTGCGGGCGGAGCTTTCCTTCAGATATCCTCTTACCGATCTTGTCGTTGACGTCAGTCTGTATATGGCAGGCGATCTCATCACGGTGGTCCCCATGAAGGATGACGGTTCTATAGGCGTTGATAATCAGGGAAAAGACGGTATTTATTCTGCTTTGATAGATTTGAGTGACAAGAATCTTCAAAAATTGCTTGGCGACCGGAAACTTCGCACCCAGAAACTTCGCGCCGAAGTCAATTTTAAGGTTACCGAAAGTTCAAGACCGGCTCCTTATGTGAAATATGAACCGGGCACAGATATTGACATGATCAAAAAAGACTATGTCCTCGGCAACAAATCAGCTTTTAAAGCCTGGGCTACCGGAGTTATCAACCTGGCTGACCGCGACAAGGATGATCGCGATAAACCTCGGATTATAATTCCTGATTGGAAAGATATTTTCAAAATCGCGCCCGGCAAATCCGGAAAGTTTGTATTCAAGGTAGTGAATCTCCCGACGTTTGCCAGCCAGTTGCGTGTTTCCCTGGGGCAGGGTGTTGAGGTTACGGTGGAAGAAACAAAACCGGACCAGGGCGGGCAGGGCGACTCCCCCGGCCAATCATACCTCCTGCGCTTCACCGTGGATAAAGAGGCAACTCACGGGACGCGCGATCTGAAAGTGCAATTTGGCGGAACAATAATGGCAATGGCCAATGTCCTGGACATCGGAGATAAGCCTTGCTGCTTTAATCTCAAATACCTCTGGATTATCATTATTGCGCTTATTTGCATCGGCTATTTAGTGCGGAAAGGTAAAACATCCTGAGAACCAAGCCTTGTCAGGAGTTGAGTTTTTTGGTTTGGAAACTTTAATTATTTGCCATTAGCAAGAACGTAATACAATGAGATCATTATGATTATCACGATAAAGGAAAACATGCAGCAAGCCAGAACAAAATAGTTGTAATCCGAGGCCACGAATTTTGAACTGACTTCGTGACCTAACCATTTAAAATAAAAGGAGAGAATTATGGACATTAAAAGTGGCGCAAAAGGCGACTTGGTTCAAAAAATTCAAAAAAGATTGATTGAACTCGATTTTATCCCAGGGTCAATTGATGGAGATTTCGGCAGTAAAACAGAAAAAGCGGTGATTGAGTATCAAAAAAGCGCCAAACTGAAGGCCGATGGCATTGTCGGCCCTGTTACCGCTGAAGCACTTGGGCTTGGCCACATCTTTCATGTTTCTGAATTAGAACGCAGGCAATTTAAAACGCTGCTTTCAAGCAACCCCAACTATTTTGGAAACTATCCTGACAGCGGATATAACTCTGTAACGATACTGTCTAAAAAAACAAAATATGAGGAAATAACCTGTGTCGGTTTTAACCCCGACACAAATATTTTAACAGCGACTGTTCAGATTAAACTGCCTTACGGCTATGGCGGAAACCAGTGTGGCGATGGAACGATGGAGCATGTCCGCTTCTATATCGATTATGGTGGCGGTGCTGGCTGGGAAGACGCAGGCCTTGGGGGAGTGAAGGTGTGGGATCTGCCCAACGCTGCCGATTGCGCCAAAAAACCGAACAAGCCACTCTCGTATGTTGTGTCTATTGAAATTGATCCGAAAAAGAAATATTGCCTTACCCCGGTATTACCAAAGGTACGCGCCATTCTCTCATGGGAGCGAATACCACCTGATAGCAATCCCGACTGGCCACCAACATGGGGCAATGTAATGGAGCGGGATATACAGATAAAACCGAGACCCTGGCTGTCTGTCATACCTATCGATGTCGTTAAGCTCGAATACATTGATATATTAGAGGGTAAGCTTGAGCCGCCTGAGTTAATACCGATTGATATTCCGGGTCCACCGCCTGTTGAGTTTATGGAGGTTGCAAAGCTCTATACATCAAAGGAGTTTATTAAGAAATCTGGAGTAAAGGTGGAGCCCCACCGCTTTGGTCATTCCGCTCTGAAAATGATTTCAGGAACATCACTTCCAGACCCTGGATTAGCTTCCGTGACTCTTGCCGAATGGAATGATCTGAAACTGGACTTTGGAAAAGCAATTAAGTTGTTGGATAATACTACCGCTGATATTTCTTATGAAGAGCTTCATTGCATTGGCCTTGATCCGAACCGCGATTGGCTTGAAGCGACGTTTACAATCAAAAAATCTGCCGGTTACAGCAGCGGTTTGTGCAAACCCGGCAGCATGGAGTACGTGGCGTTCTGGGCAGATTGGGATAACACCTGCAGCTGGACTTATCTGGGCACAGCTGAGGTAAACGTCCACGACTTACCCGACATACCCACCGCCGGACTCAATTACACTGCATTTCTGCCGGTTGATTTGGATAAAATTCGACAGCATTGTTCAGAACCTAAAATCGGCCGTATCCGCGCCGTGCTTTCATGGAATCAATCTCCATCAACAACCGATCCCAACAATCTTCGACATTACGGCAATCGGCTGGACACCCACGTTCAGATCAGACCTGCCGCCCCGAAAGCCCTGATTGAACGTATCGGCGGTGTTTCCGTGGCCCAAATCGATTATATCGGCAATGGAAAGACGAAAGTAGGCGCACAGATGATGCCGGAAGGGTCCTTTGCTGACTATTGGGGCGCTGGATCTAACGCGTGTCCTTTCGGAGGTACTATGTTTATAGTCGGAAAACAGTTTAATGACGGAAAGTACCGTCTTAAAGTGAGGCCAGCAGGTGACTCAAGCTCTGAAATAATCGTGAAAACCAAGTTCTGGATTACCAAAGGCTTAAACCCGCCAACAGTAATAACACCAGACCCTGTGACAGGTTATGTTAACTACTCGGATGTCTTTAATAACCACGATGATATGCTTGGATGGTGGGCATCAGCTAGTAATAATGGCATGTGGGAAATTATGCTTGAACGGGTAAAACCAGATTTAACGGTCGTAAATACACCATGGTATAAGATTTTACTGGATAACATCGAGGCGAAGGCGGAAATCACGCTGGATGGTGGAGCGTGCAAAACATTTGTCAAAGGAGTGGCGGCTGAGATCACAGGAAAATTCGTGGCAACCGATAATCCTCACTTTGCCGGTTTCAGGTTGCGTACGCTTCCGGCAAGTATATCACCTCCTGCACCGCTAACCCCGGGAACAGTATCTTCCTCCTCCGGCAGTTGGACAAAAGGCACCACAGAGGCCTTTAGCCCTGGAAGAGTCTGGAAACTTATAGTGGATGATATGGTACCGTGTGGTTATGTTGTAGAAGTTTACGCCTATGATCAGACTATTCGAAGCAACCACTCGAATGCTCATTCATATGGTAGAGACGATGTTGGTTTCTGTTTACTTGAAAAGTGATCTGACTATTGCGATTATCATCTGATTTTTTAATGCGGTGAACGCAAACAGGTTTTGCGTTCACCGCTATTGTATTTTTGCGAGTGCAATGGTCGAGGCACAAACGAAAGTGATCTTTCATCTAAAAAAACGGGCAACTTATTTAATAACCAATCCTTTCAGGGTGTTAAATAGAGCTGCTCTCTTTCTCGCGCGTACGCCCTGTAACCGTCCGGGGTATTTTCATTTCCAGAAAAAAAGCTTTAAAATATTTTCGAGCTCCGCATTACTGATTTCATTAGCGGTATTGGAAACAGGGTCGGAATATGAGTGAGTGAGATCTGAAATGATTTAATGAATATTTCACAAATTCAAATAATTGCAGTTAGTTGCGTGTACCAATTGTATAAAGAATACTCATCTCAAGCCAGAGGCCGTCATCGGTTGCCAGTTTTTCGATTTTCTCAAGATGTTCTTTCTTGAATCTGTCCTGGTTCTGAGGAGCCACCTGGTTTACCAGACCGCGGAAGCCGCCGTTCCAGACGATGTACCACCAGTCGGACGGGCTTTGGAGATAATAGCCGCTTTCCACCTGGTGGCAGCTGATATTGCTTAAACCCGCCTTGCCGAACAGGTCCATGCACTGTTTCCTGGTTGCCACCCGTTTCCAGGCGATATTCGGAACCTGCACGCCATATCTTTCCAGATCAGCAAAAAAAATATTCACCAGGGGTGAAAAGGAATCGTCATAAAATGTCGTGATGAGGATTTGGCCGCCTTTTTTTATTTTCTGGGCAATATGCTGAAGCTGTTTTTCCATGTCTGTGACAAAGAAGAGACTGAAGGCGCTGACGCCAAGGTCAAAGAAGCTGTCCGGAAAATCAATTGCCTGCATATCCATTTCATGAAAGGTGACATTGCGGATATTCCCTTCCTGCATTTTTTTCAAAGCCTCAGCAAGCATGCCTTCTGATAAATCAATGCCTGTGACATGTCCTTCTGGCAGGTGTTGACAGAGGGAGAGGGCAATGTTGCCGGTGCCGGTTGCCACATCAAGGACATGCTCATCACCTTTGAGATTGAGGTGTGATGGGATCTTCCCGGCGCTCTCAGTAAAAAAACGCATGGCGGAACTGTCATATCCAGTGGCCACGGTATTGAAGGTTTTTTTGTAAAACTCTTTTAATTCCTTCTCATCCATCTTGTCTCACTTTGCAGTTGTCAGGATTAAAAATTGGGGAAACCCGGGTGGATTAACGAAGTCAGGATTATGCCAAAAAACATAACAGGGGTAAAGAGTAAATTGCGTGGATGACTTAGCTGGCCTGCTGCACGGTATATTCCATGCCGGCAAAGCGCACCAGATCGCCGTGCCGGAGCTGACGGCCCCGGCGGGTCTCGGTTTCACCGTTGACCTTGACCTCGCCGCCCTGGATGACGATTTTGGCATGGGAGCCGCTTTCAACAGCAGTTGCAAGTTTGAGCATTTGCCCGAGTTTGATGGTTTCTGAATGGATGGTAATTGGGATCATTGCTCAGTTGTAGTCCTTAATAATTTATAGCTGTTGTAATGAGGTTTAAAGGGGTGTCGACCAGCGAAGCAGTTCGGATCAGCCGAAGCACTTAAGCCTCAATGGATCGTATTATAACAGAAAAAACCTTTTGGGTTTAAGTTGATAATAGTTTCAATGCTCAGTATCAGATATAACCGTTTTTCCGGAGATGCTGCTGGATGTCTTCCGGGGTGAATCCGAGTTTCTTCACAACGATTTCCGCATGGCTGTCCCTGGAAATCCCCGGAATAATCCGGTGGGTTGGTTTGTTGTCCTTGAATTCAACCTGCAGGGCCTGGCCGCGGTTCATCTCCTGAAACATTTCAACCAGTTCATAGTTATGGGTGACCAGAATCGTGTTGGTTACCTTTGCATAAAAACCGTTTAAAATTGCCGCAGAAACCGGCAGCCTCTCGTGCATTGTGGTGCCTTCGGCAATTTCATCAAGAATGGCCAGACTCTTCGGGGTTACGTCAAAGAAGATATCTCTGGTGCGTTTGAGCTCGGTGCCGAACCTGCCCTCGGGGTCGCTTAAGGAATCAAAGGCCGGCGCCTGATAGACGATTTTGTCTGCAACGTTCATCTGTGCGGAACTTGCTACAATCGGCGAGCCGATCTGGCCCAGGAGCTGGTTCTGGGCAATGGTTTTACAGAAGGTTGTTTTGCCGCCGCTGTTCGGGCCGGTAATAAAGGTGAGGCCGACCCCGTCGAGATTTACGTCATTACCCACATAATTTTTGTCGTTTTTGGCAATTATCGGATTCATCAGGTCTTTGGCAACAAAATAATGCCTTTCCTGGTTGGTGATCTCGGGAATCACTGTGTCGTGGGGAATGCCTTCCTGGAAAGCGATGAATGACAGCAGTTCATCAAGACAGGCAACCGCCTCTATTGTCGAAGTGAAATAATCTGAACTGATAAGCCGCTGGCGAATGGGAAGAATGGCCAATTCGTCGTCGATAAAGGGTTTCAGCAGAAAGGCATATACTCCGCCGAGAAGAACGCCGCCGCCGGTAAGCAGCACCAGGGATTTTGCAACAGCATAGTCAATAAAGCCGAAAATGCCCGCGCCAAGGGACAGAATCAACGGAATCGATGGCGCAATGGCTCCAAAGCTCAGCCAGCCCGGTCTGAACCGTAAAGCCGGGGTGTAGAAATGTTTTTCATCCCGGGTTTTGATGCCGTCAAAGGTCCTGAAAGTGGGTTTGCTGACCAGACGGCTCTCTTCAGTTTTGCCGTAATTCTTGATAATCTTGACAAGAGAATCAAGGTAGATGGTTTCCGGCTGCGGTATATTTTCCACGGAGGAGATCAAGGTTTCCATTGCCTTGACGGCTCTTTTCAGGGTGCGGTAGGGAAAGATGGGAAGATAATTGACATTGAGAAGCTTAAAGAGGTCCTTTTCCTGGTCGCTGAATTTTTCGATCAGATCATGAACCGCGTCCCGGAGTTTATGGTTTGCCTCAAGCTCCATGAGTGATTCCTGCTTGGCATGGATAATATCGATGGAATCCAAAGGGGAGTGCAGCGAGTGAAAAAGCCGCGCAGCTCCGACCATGGTCCGGGTATGGTTAATGGATTTATAGAGATCATGGATTTCGATCATCAGCAGCGTTCGCTTGTCGAGAACGGTTTCCGAAAGCAGATCGAACATCTTATAGCTGTCAAAGGCGTTAGCTTCCAGCTGTTCGTTGATGATCTGCTTTCGATAATTAAGATCGATAATTAACTTGTCATTATCCATGAAAAACCTGTCAGGCTCCTTCTTTCCCCTTTCTGAAAAGAGAATATTGCTCTCAGGATTAAAAAGAACGTTTGTTCGCTCGGTTGCCAGGAAAAAGGCAAAACGGTAATCAATTTACGAAGGCCTTGTCAATAGAATAAACGGTTGCGGGGTTTGTGAAATTCTATGCGTTGAGATTAAGCGGTACGGGTGGCGTTTTCGATGGCGTTAAGCAATAAGTCTTTTCGTATCGGTTTTGAAGTATGATCATTCATGCCCGCGGCGATACATTTGTCTTTGTACCCTTCCATGTCATGAGCGGTGAGGGCAATGATCGGGATGTTGGCCCCGGTTTCTTTTTCCATATCACGTATTTTGCGGGTGGCCTCAAAACCATCCATTTCCGGCATCTGGACATCCATAAGGATAAGATCGAAGGTGTCGGACTTATATGCTTTGAGAGCCTCAAGGCCATTAGACGCGGTAGTTACCTCATACCCTTGTTTGGTAAGGATGTTGGTGGCTACCTTCTGGTTTACCAGATTATCCTCCGCCAGGAGGATGCGTATTTTTTTTGAATATTCAGGGGTTTCTTGGATATCTTCAACACCTTGCGGTTCGGGCTGTTTGCCAAGCCTGAGAGTGAAAGTAAAGGTGCTTCCTTTTCCTTCAACGCTTTCTATTCCAATCCTTCCACCCATTAATGCCACCAACTGACGGGCAATTGATAAACCGAGACCGGTGCCGCCGTATTTTCTTGTGCTGGAGGTGTCGGCCTGAGTGAAGCTGTCAAAAAGATCATTGATCTTGTCCTGAGGAATGCCGATACCCGTGTCTCTGACAATGAATTGTATTATTGAATGATTATTTAAGTCCTGATCGAGTTCAGCAGTGACCATGACTTCACCTTTTTCAGTGAATTTAATGGCATTGCCAATGAGATTGGCAAGTATCTGTCTGATCTTTCCGGGATCGCCGATCAGGTGGTCCGGGACATTCGGTTTTACCCGGCAGAGTAACTCAATATTTTTTTCCGCAGCAGGCCCGGCAAAATCGTGAGCTGCATTTTCCACGGTATCCGCCAGGCGAAAGGGAGTTTCATGCAACTGGAATTTACCCGCCTCAATTTTGGAAAAATCCAGAATGTCATTGATTACTGCCAGCAGTGATTCAGCGGAGGACTCCAATATCTTCATGAATTCCCGCTGCTCGGGGTTGAGATCGGTTTGCAGAATAAGGCCGGTCATACCCATGATGCCGTTCATCGGCGTGCGGATTTCATGGCTCATATTGGCAAGGAATTCACTTTTTGCAAGACTTGCGCGTTGGGCCGCCTCCTTGGCGACCTTCTGGGTAAGAACGGCGTCTCGGTATACTGTGATATCGTTGAAATCTTCAATGATTCCTATAATTTCACCTTCAGGATTGAAAAAAGGCGCCGCAGTCAGACTGCAGGGAACAATGGAACCGTCCAGCCGTTTTTTTTCTACCTCCACGGTCAGCCGTTTTTTAGTTTTTGGAAGAAACTCCATGGGGCAGTTTTCAGTGCCGCAATAAACTCCGGCAAAAATATCATAACATTTCTTGCCGATGATTTCTTCCTGTAGACCTGTGAAACCGATCAAGTCCAAAAAGGCCTGATTTACTCGAAGCATGTTAAATTCTGTATCAATAACCCTGATACCGTGAACGGCGGTATTGATTAATTGATCTATTTCAAAATAGGAGTTTTTCAGCTCATTCTGAGCCCTGGTGCGTTCCTTGATTTCTTTGTTGAGCGTCGTATTTGTTGCATTAATTTCTTTGGTCCGCTCCAACACGCGGGTTTCAAGTGTATCGTTGGCAAACCGCAGGCGATTTTCGCTTTCATTGATTGTATGTATGGTGCTTTCCGACATATTAATAATCAGGAATACGAAGAAGGCGCCGCCCAGAAAGACCAGGCCGGTGATGGATTCCAGCGGAAAAGGAATATCTGCGACAAGAAGGGTGACAAACGCAATATAGCAGGCAACAAAGAAAAACATCAGCAGGGTAATAATCAACCAGGACTGTTGATGAGTGTGCGGCGCAAGCCGCCTTACACGGAGTCCTTTTTTTATTGAAGCCGCCAGGAAAATCGTACCGGCGCCAACCAATAATGCGGAGATAAGTTGAATGATGGTCATTGCTAACTTTTCTGTTTTAGCTGAAATATCTCAAATCAAGAGGATGATTTCAGCATGGTTTAACTATATCATTACAATAGTTATATTCTGATGCAAACGCATTATTATAATAATAACGATTATGAATTAGAAATCAAGCTAAAATCATCTATTTATTGATTGGATGTTCTGGGTTTTGAGAGCCATTACCAGGTGTATGTCGGACTTGAGATTTAAAATACTGCAAAATTGCAGAATTGGCATATTTTTTCTTTGATTTTCTTTAAATAGCGATGTTATCCGCATTATATCCATGAATATCTACCCTGGCTAATCAATTTTTCGCAACGATTCTTTGAGTCAGGCAGACTCCTGAGTTCTTAATGATTTTTAATGTTTAATGTATGCAATGTTGTATGCATAGAACTGAAAAAAAAACTCAAACAAGATGAGTGAAGACGTTTTTTTATATGAATTCAGGGTCTGCATTCATCACGCATCTCCGTCACTTATCAATATCTCCTTTTGGGCTTTTGTGAACTTTTTGAGCTGGATTTCCCGTTGAGTCGCCTCGGACCTGTCGGGATATGTTTCACAATACACCAGTTTCACCGGTCGACGCGGCATGGTGTATTTTGCTCCGGATCCATCATTGTGTGCTTTCAGGCGTTTCTCAAGATCATTGGTAATGCCGGTATAATAGGTGCCGTCATTGCAGCGGACCATATAGGTGTACCAGTTTTGATTTTTTTGCATTGTCTTTAGAAATTCATTTGACTGTTATTTGAAAAGGTGATCACATTGTTAAAAGTTGCACCCGGTTATGGAGTTGCTTTTGTTATCGATTCTTCTTAATAAAGAGTGGAATTCATCTGCAGAATACAGTGAAATCCGGGATTCTGCACCTGTAGTATAAATACATCAATCAGTGCCAGTCCATAAAAGGTATTTTACTCCGGCCTCTGCGTCATGCTTTTAAAATATCCTCGTTTCTGGACAGACACAGATTAATCGACAGATTATAAAAAATAATATAAGGAGGCAGTTATGAATGTGAAAAGGATACTTGTCCTTGCATGTGCCGTATCGGTCATTGCTTTTAATGTCCAGGCGGAAGAGGGCAAATGGAGTGATGAGGCGGAATTGTCGTATGTTGAAACGCGGGGAAATTCCCTGGTGTCAACTTTTTCAGCCAAGAATCTATTTAAATACAAGTTTACCGAAAAAATTGACGGTGCCTGGAAAATTGCTGCTTTAAACAGCAAGAGTGAAGGGACCAGAAGCGCTGAAAATTATTCCACTGAAGCCCGGGCCAATTATTCCATCACTGAACGGTTCTATGCATCTGCAATTGGTGGTTGGCTCAAAGATAATTACTCAGGAATCGATGCGCGGTATTATGCAGGCCCTGCGGCCGGGTATAAGGTACTCCTGGGACCGGAACATTTCCTCCACGGTGAGGGTGGTCTTGATTATGTCATGGAAGACTACAGAGACGGCACGGACAGTAATTACCTGCGGGGCAGGCTTTTTTCAGCCTATGAGTATCATTTTAACAAGAAGAATAAGTTCAGTCAGTCCCTGGAATATCTGTATGATTTTGACAACAGTGAAAATTATAATGCAATATCCATTACCGCAGTTACTTCTTCGGTAAATGATTATATGTCGCTCAAGGCAAGTTACGAAATCAGATACGATAACGTGCCGGTACCGGCAAGCCTCGAAGACAAGGACACAATCTTTTCTGTGGCGCTGGTGTTTAACTTCAATTGAATAATTATTCTTTTTGAGGGGCTAATACTTTACAGCTTGCTCTGCGAATTGTCCCGGAATCCAGGAGCCAGGAGTCTGAATGCAGAAGTATTCAAGATGTAACATCTGCTCGCCTCGTTATCCCCTGGCATCTGGCTTCTGTGTTTTGACTTCGTAATTTCGAAAATAATAAAAGGGGCTGTCTCAAAAGTGAGGCAGCCCCTTGATTTTTTTGTGCGTAGATTTTTTTACTCGGCGACAATCTCCACCCTTCGGTTCAACTGACGATTTTCAGGTGTGTCGTTTTCCACAAGAGGATTTTCTTCCCCGAAGCCTGCGGTTTTTATGCGTGCTTCTTCAATGCCGTTTGCAGTAAGGAATTGCTTGATGGTTTCTGCCCGGCTGAGGCTGAGGTTCCGATTGTATTCCTCGCTGCCCACTGAATCTGTATGACCGTTGATTGTAAAGGTCTGTCCCTGAAGTTCCTGGCTTTTCATGGCATTTGCAAGTTCGACGAGGATTTGAGATGATTCCGGACGGACGGCAAAGGAGTTGATATCAAACTCAACTTTCAGGTTAACCCGGGAGTCCTCTTTCTTGGCTGAGTCCAGAACCGCTTCGGCGTAATCTTTGTCTTCTACCACCTTGATGGTGTTTGTCTGGAACGACATGGATTCGCCCGACTGCATCTCAACCATCCCGGAGTCGTCCTGGCTGCCGCCATTATTCTTTGTTTTTAATTGCTGAATAATTCCTTCGGATGTGCTTTGAAAGTTCAAGTCCTCGGCAACTGCTGTGGATCCCAGCAATAACAAGAGAGAAAGAGAAATAACTGCGGTTTTCATAAGGCCTCCTGGTTCAACTGCTATTTGTCTATCCTATTGATCAAAGGGAGAATTTACACAGAAATTATTTTTTTGTCGGTCTCGCAAAAAAAACGCGAGACGGACGCGTAATCTGTCTCTAATCGGCTATATAATTAGTAGCGATAATTTAGCATCTGTCTCTTCCGGATGGTATCATTTTTTTTGCATATTGATATTCATGGGAATATTCCCCTTATCAATTACCGAAATCGCCAGCGCCACATCATAATAACCGTCGCGACTCAAGGTGAATTCATATATTCCTGGCGTAAGCTCAAGCTCCAGTGGAGTGGTGCCGATCCTGCCTTTTTCGGGGCTGTGAACGGATATTTCCGGAGGCAAGGTCGTAAATGATACAAGTCCTGTAGACGGCAGGGGCGGTTGGGTTGCTGCTATTGTGGAAAGAGCCGTATTGGCCTGATCGGTTTTCGGTTGTTCTTTCCCTGAATTGGATATGAAGAAGATTCCTCCACCAATGCAAAGCAATAAGAAAACTGCAATACCTATAAACAGGCCCTTATTCGACTTGGTCGCAACGGTTGGTGCAGTGGGAATTTCGCCCATGAGTTTGTCAATTACTGTGGCATCAGTCCTTTTCGGTGGAGCCTGGGGCGCAACAGGGCTTTGATTTGGACCTGCGCCGTCAACCCTGGTGGCATCATCAGAGCCGCCGCTGCTCATTGAATTGCCGAATACCGAGGCGCTGGCGCCTTTCGTGTCAGTGGCAGTAGCGGCCTGTTTAATTGCTTCGGCAAATTCGGTGGCGGTCTGAAAGCGGTCTTCGGGTCGTTTTGCAAGGCTCTTGGCAATAACCGCATCAAATGATCGGGGAATGTGCAGGTTCAGATCCGACGGCGGGATTGGGTCGATATTCAGAATCTTATGATAGATCGAGGCAAGGGAGCCGCCGGCAAAAGGCTTTTCCCCGGTGAGCAATTGATAGAGGATGACCCCTGCGGAAAAGATGTCAGCCCGGCCGTCAACCCTCTGGCCCATGCATTGCTCCGGACTCATGTAATTTGGGGTCCCCATGGTGGTGCCGATCTGGGTGAGTTCCGAGGATTCGATGCGGGCGATGCCGAAATCGGTAATCATGATATGGCCGTTTTCCTTGACCATGATATTGCTGGGCTTGATGTCCCGGTGGATTATCCCCTGCTGGTGGGCAAATGCCAGGGCATCGAGAAGCTGGTTCATTATATTGACGATGCCCTGCAGGGAAAAAAGCTCGTTTTTGTCAAAATAGGATTTCAACTCCCGGCCTTCCACATACCCCATGGAAATAAAGGCGATATCGCCTTCTTCGCCGTAATCATATATCACCACAATATTGGGATGGCTCAAACGGCCGGCAGACTGGGCTTCCTGTTTGAAACGGGCAATCATCTCACCTGCGGCTTCGGATTCAAGGGCGCTTTTGTTGATTGTCTTTATGGCAACAGTCCGGCCGATCATCGGATCAGTGCCTTTGTAAACCGTTCCCATGGCGCCCTTGCCCAGTTCGCCGATTATTTCATATTTACCGAGTTTTTCTAACATCTATGAGGCCCGTTTTTTAAGGTAAGCCGTAAATCCGACCTGGTCATGGGGCTGTGCTGAATTCCATTTCAGCTATTGATAAGGGCAGACAGTAAAAAGTAACCCGTGCATCATGAGCCTGTAAAGTTTTGACCAGATGTGCGGTCAATGTATCCCGTACCGAGTTCATGCTTTCCTTTATCGTCCCAAACACACCCTTATATCTGTCAAGCAGCGGTTCAAATTCCTCGGTGCTGGCAAACAGGAATATTTTTTCGTTACCGTATGGCTCGTCAACAATCAGGTGAAAAGTCTCGCCTCTTTTTTGGTCAGGGAATAAATGTGGCCTTGTTTCTTCAAAATAGACTGTTTTTTTCAGCCGATTGGGAAGCAGTTGAATAATCTCGCCGGTTGCATTCTGATTAATCAGATTTCCGTAAAATCCTTTATTACCCTGGATGGTGAAGATGATTTCATCGTCTTTTCTGTATTGGTCTTTTTTGCCCGATACACTGACCTGCAGCGGCCCCTTTGCCGATTGAACCACGGAAGCATTGGTGCGTAATTGCACTTCGCCGATAATTCGAATACCGGCAAGCTGTTTTCCTGTCCGGTTTGCATCAATCCGGGACGAGTCGAGTATCCTCAGCAATTTCCCATCCTCGCCGGGAAGAAATTCATAGTCTTTTTCGGTAAGTCCGGCATCCTTGAGATATTGCCGGCAATTTTCCAGCCCGAAACTTATCGCCCGGTTGCGGGCCAGATCTTCAGCCCGGGAGGGTTCCTGTCCATCCTGAAATGAGTAAGCGGTTGCGGAAAAGATCAGGAAAGATGAGTGCTGCTGATTCGCATACGCTTCATCTGCACCGGCTGCTCCTGTGAAGATCATGGTCATTAAAATGAAACACAGGCGTTTCATGCGGGATATTGGGTAAGATTTCACTGGTGGATTGTATCCTTTATTATCGTGATGGGTTGACATGAAATGATTAGCAAAATAGTTACCCCATAGAAGTGTTTTTTTCAAGCGTGCAGAATATAACCACAGGTTATTGCGAGGTTTGCTGTTTTCAGGCAATCTTGAGGATAAATATTCTGCCGTTGATCCACTGACCCTGTTCCTTGCGGATATTCTGCTCCTGGTCAGCTGCAACGGTAAATCCGCACTCAGCTGCAAGTCGGTGAATATAATCCGCCGACTGTGCATATCTTCCTGAAGATCGCAGTTCATAATCCCGAACCTCGCCCGCCGTCTCAATGGAAAAGGCAAGATAAGCAGAGCTTGCCGCTCTTTCCCTGATCGTTTTAAAAATCCGCAGCAGGTCACCGATATATATAAAAACGTCCGTTGCGATGAAAAGATCGAATTTGTCTTCTGTTTTTTCAAGAAAAGAGATGAGGTCGTCTTTGTAGAGTTTGTCGTAGATATTTTTGGATTCGGCTTTTTCCAGCATTCGTTCGGACAGATCAACCCCGGAGAGGGTCTTGGTCAGACCACGAAAGGCAAGACCGGAAAGGCCGGTGCCGCAGCCGAGATCAAGGCCATGTGCAAAGCGTGTGTCGCCGATGGTTTGTATCAAGGCATCTTTCAGTATTCCCGGCACCTGATATCCGAGTTTTTCAGTCAGCTGATAGTCGAAATGGGCGGCATACCGGTCAAAGGTGTCCACCACGTAGTCAGCGGGCGCCTTGTGCGTTGGAGTGCCACTGATCGCCGCGAGCATATGGCGGGCCGCGGCATTGTGCTGATCAGCGGCAAGAGCCTGTTGGTAAAAGGATTCAGCTTCAGTCTCGTTGCCTGCCGTATTCAGCGCACCTGCCAGGTTATAGAGGGTTGCGCTGTCTTGGGGATTTGTCGCCAGGGATTGTTTGAAGCAATCAATGGCTTCGGATGTACGCCCCAGGGCGCAGAGCAGCACGCCCAGATTATTCTGCGCCAGAGGATAATCCGGAGCGATCATCACCGCCCGGTTGAGATAGTTCAGTGCTTCCTCAGTCTTCCCCTGCAGATACAGAGCTTTGCCAAGATTGTTCAGAATTCTTGGGTCATTAGGATCGGTTCGCAGTGCTTTTCGATAGCAATTTAATGCACCTTGCATATCGTTATATTCCTCGAGGGTCGCACCGAGATTGAGGTTGACTATGGGATTTTCAGGATCAATGGCCCTGGCCTGTTGCAGGCAGGTTACTGCGGATGCCGGATCTTTCATCTCTCTGTAGAGGGCGCCCAGGTTGCAGAGCAGATTGATGTTTTCAGGGATCTGCGCAAGGACGCGATTATACAGCTGTTCAGCTTCCGGATAATTGCCGGCTTGATGCTGTGACAACGCCTCGGTGAAGAGGCTTTGCAGATCGGCGGTTGATTCGGGATATCCCGCGCTGTGGTTTCTGTTTCTTGAGTCGTGTTTATTCATAACCACACACGGGGGGAGTGAATTAATTCAGCAGGAAATGAATTCCTTCATGGAATAGACATCAAATTTACACTGAAAAATGAAGATAACATATAATGTATTTCCGATGCACCCGCAACCAGTGTTAGTGACTGGTGACTTCAAGGTACTGGGGTAATTTTTCCTGATTACAATGGAATTTAATAAGCATAAGGCGCATGGTGACATACCCGGACCGATTTCCTTCGCGTCGCCTTTGAGGTCGATTGTGCTGAAAAATGACCGGTTATCCCCTCTGGAATTTGACATGCGCATCGTATTTTATTAAATTACTAGCCTTTTATGGATTTCATTAAATGGAGATAGTTTGGGCAGGCATGTGACTGTCCGGCCTTGTTGATTAAGAAACGGCTGAACACATGAAGAACGGAAAAAAGAAAAAGAATCGAAAGTCCGGATCGGCAATTGGCCGACTCCGTCCACAGAGTCGGGATGAGCTGTTTCTTCTCGGACTGGCGCACCATAAGGCAGGCAGGTTTGGTTACGCCGCATCGTTGTATCGCCAGGCCATGGCGATTTCCCCGGATGATGTCGAGCTTCTGTTCAATCTTGGTATTGTCTGCCACAGTCTTGATGATCTTGAAGGAGCGCTCCGGCACTATTCGGAAGCCCTTAAATATGATCCTGGAAATCTCTTGATTCTGAGGAAGAAGGGGGCGGCGCTGCAGGAACTTGGCAATCTGCAGGAGGCGGCTCAGGCCTATGGTGATGTCGTTGCCCTTGCCCGGGAAGATATCGAAGCGCATCATTGCCTCGGCATTATTTTGTATGAGCTGTGGCAGCTTGATCAGGCCGCAGGCTTTTTTGAAAAATGTCTCCGGCTGAACGACTCACATCCCCATGCAGCATATAACCTTGGCCTGGTTAGATACGGCCAGGGGCGCCTCGAAGAGGCGGTTTCCTGTTTTAACCGCAACCTGGAGATCGATCCGGAAAACGGCAATGCCCTCTATAATCTCGGGACGATCCTGCGTCAACTGGGGAGAAATGAAGCGGCTGGCCGGCATCTTCGCGCCGCACTTAAAGCTAATCCCCTGGATGTGGATGTTCTTTTCAACCTCGGCATCGTATCCAAGGATCTTGGCGAGCTTGACGAGGCTATCCAGTTTTTCAAACTGGCCCTTAAAATAGATCCTCAAAACGGTGTTATCTTAAGAGGGCTTGGACTCATTCATCATTTACGAAATGAAATTGACCAGGCAATAGAGGCGTATGGCCGCGCATTTGCCACCGCTGACAGCCTGGAAGCCGATAATCATATGCTTTCGGCGTTGATGGGCAGGATGGCGCATTCGGTGCCCAGGCAGTATGTGGAGAATCTTTTTGACGGCTATGCCCTTAATTTTGAAAAGAGTCTGACTGCCATGAAATATGAGATTCCGGCCCGCCTGAAACAGGCGCTGCTGAATCTCCCAGGCATTCCCGGACATTTTGAAAAGGCCCTTGATCTCGGGTGCGGCACCGGTTTGTCCGGGATGCAGTTCAGGCCCATCGTCGGTTGGCTGGCCGGGGTGGATCTGTCGGCAAAAATGCTTGAAAAGGCGGCAGCAAAGGAGGTCTATGACACCCTGTCCCAGGGTGACCTCGTTGAATTCCTCAATAATGTTGAGGAGCGCTTTGCGCTTTATCTGCTCACCGATGTTATCATTTATTTCGGGAACCTTACCCCTCTTTTCGATGCTCTGAATAAATGCACAGCTGCAGGCGACAGGGTTCTGTTTTCAACTGAATTCTGCAATATGAAAGAAGAGTATATGTTGAGGCAGTCCGGTCGCTTCGCTCATTCGTCGGATTATATCAACAGGCTTGCCGACAGATTCTCCTTCCACGTCGAGTTTTGTGAGTCTGCCGGGATTCGTGAGGAGAAGGGTGAGTGGACCATGGGTGAGATGTACATCCTGTCCAGGATATAAGCGGATCTGTATCCATCTCGGTTTGTGAGAAGAGCGGGGCAAATCTCCACAGACAAAAAAGGGGCCGCCCAATTTGGGACAGCCCCTTGATTTTACTTGGTGCCCGGGACGAGAATCGAACTCGTACAGGGATAAACCCCGAGGGATTTTAAGACCTATTTTGCAGTAGTTAAGAAAATGCTATAATATTAACAACTTACTGAAATAATTATAAAAAACTGGTAGAAAATTTTGGAGGATTTTCTCTCATTTTGACCATTTTCCAGGTTTTTCGTCCCCAGATCGTCCCCAAAACTAACCTTCAGATGGTTTAGTTTTGTCTCAGTTGTCCCTTCGATATTTTAATCAGATTTATTATAAACTAACAGACGGAAAGGTTCATTCTCGATTTGAGATCAAGAAGGATATTTCCGTAAACAATTATGCTGACACTCAAACAGTTGGCAAACCGCTCCTGTTTGTCAAAAACATTATCAGTGTTTGACATCTAGAAATTATTTTGATAGTAACTAACAGTTAGTATCTATCAAATGTTGCCCAATGTGCGTGACATAAATTCATTTATCCTAGCATTCCGGTGGGTTGGAGTCATTTGAAGGTTTCAATGTTGATTTCCTTGAAATCTTTATTTGTGTAAGAGTTTTTTTTATTCTTTGTTTGGTAACTTTTGTTGTTGGTGAAGAATGTAACACATTAATATTGTTGAATAAAGAACATATTCTTCTTGGGGGGAGGAGCTGTTCGGCTGATAGAGCCTATCCGTCTCATTAATACTCTTTAAATATATTCTGAGGTCAATCAATGCACAATTTGTGTGTGTGGTCCAGTTTGCGTGAGGCTTTCTTGTATTACAAGAAAAGAATTTTTTTGTTTTTTTATTTTTTTCTGATTGTATCACCAGTCTCACATTCTTTGGCCGCCGAATTCATTGCTTCTACCTTAGTTGATCACGGCGACGTGATTGTCATGGAAGTGGAGGGCGATTATGACGCCAATCTGCCGGATGGGCAGTCAAATGCTCTTCCTCGTCAGGAGATTGCCAAAGAATTTATCGCAACCCACCAAGATGATTATGACTTCTTGGTAATTATTTCAAATTTCGACTTCCTGATGCCTCAAGATGAAGCCATAGCCTTTTATCATGAAGTAAAAAACGATGTCCAGGGCATAGGCAAAGACCTGTTTAACAATTCAACGTTTTACGGAAGTAATGGTGTGCTTCAGGGCACCATTGATATGGGTAATATCCAGTCCATCGGTGTTGACCCCCTTGATCCAGGTTTTTCAGAAACAATGGGAACCCTGAGTCACGAATTACTCCATAGGTGGGCAGCAGAAGTTACCTACAGAAAACCTGATAACACCATCAGCATCGATCTTCTTGGCAAAGGTGGATCGCATTGGAATTTCCTGCTTGATACGGCAGGTTCTCTGGAGTACGGCAATCGCTGGATAAATAACGGCAACGGAACTTTCACTTCGCTTGCCGGGAGGAAATACTTCAGTCCACTTGATCTTTATCTCATGGGATTTATCGATAAGAGTGAAGTGCCTCCCATGCTCCTGATCGACAATGCAGGAATTGATCATGAGAGATTGCCAGAGCCAGGTGTTACGATTGAAGGCGCCGCTCAATACGTTTCCATTGATGATATAATCGCCGCAGAGGGCGAGCGCATTCCAGGTGTGACAGATTCTCAGAAAACCTTCAGAATTGGTTGCATTTTCGTAACCCGGCCCGGCACTTATTCCGAGAACGATCTCTACGGGATCCGGAATATTATGCAGAACTGGACCATGTGGTTTTCCGGTCTCACCAACGGTGTCGGCAAGATTGAAATTGATACCGCCCCCTTCACGAACCTCCCTGAAAATCCTGGTCCTGAAACACTTCTATTTGACCCGAGAACCGCAGCTCCTGAGATTAATGACGGTGTTGCCTGGTTGATGAATAATCAGGACGTGAATGGAAGTTGGCAGGATGGGTTTTACACTGCAGAGCGGGACACATCCGATACCTTGATCGCTCTCAGTGATTTTACCAATACAACTCAGAGTTCCGATAAGGGAATTGCCTGGTTACAAGGCATAGAAACAACCAATCTGGACTATCTTGCCAGGAAGATCCAGGTGCTCTCCCGTTCCGGGCTGGATGTTTCTCAACTGCATACCGCTTTGCTTGCCCGGCAGAATCAGGATGGCGGCTGGGGAAGCAATATCAATTATATCAGCAATCCCACGGATACATCCCTTGCATTACTGGCCTTGGCAACAATTGGCAACACAAACATCGAAGTGATAAATCCTGCAATAGAATATCTCAAAGGTCAGCAGAATACAGATGCAGGGTGGGGTGCAGATGGCACGAGCAATATTTTTACATCGGTAAACGTCATTACCGCCTTTAGCAGTTATCAGCAGGACTATGAGCTGGACGGATTTATTCAAAATGGCCTCGTCTGGATATACAGTAAACAGAATATCGACGGTGGTTTCGGTAATAGTCCGAGTACTGTTTATAACACCGCGACAACCCTGATTGGTCTTAAGCAATTCGGTATCTCATCTGACGTCACGGATCGGGCCTTGAATTATATTCTCGAACGGCAATCGCAGGATGGCTCATGGTATGCCAGCGCCCATCAGACTTCAAAAGCAGTCAATGCAATGTGGGTTGCGATGCGGGATCCTGACCTTGTAGTAAGTACTTCAGATATCATTCCCTCTCCTGAAAATATAACTTCTCTTCCGACTCAAGTAGATCTTTCCGTAACTGTGCATAATAATGGGATGACCGATGTTGCGGACGCACAGGTAATTCTCTATGAAAACACAATAAGTGAAGAAAATAAGCTTGGGGAACAGTTTGTTGCCGTAATCAGCCAATCATCTGCAACTGTAGTTTTTAATACCACAATCAACGATGGTAATTCTCATCGCTATTTTGCGGTTGTTGATCCGGATAACCTGATAAAAGAGGCAAGTGAAAACAACAACATTGCCCTTAGGATGCTCTATCCGGAACCGACCTATGATTTTGAAATTCTCGCTTCAGATCTCACGGTAACGCCTGAGACTGCTAATTATTTTCAAGATGTAGTTATCCATAACCTGATTTCAAATCATGGCACTCTTGACTCTTATAATGTCCCTATCAAGTATTACCTCGACTTACCTTCGGGAGCAGTTGAAATCGTTCTAGAATATATTGATGTCCCCTCAGGACAAACCATTGACCATGAATATATTTGGAAGGCCGATGTAGTTGGGGAAGGAATGCCTCTTAATCTTCAGATTGATCCAGAAAATGCTTTTGCTGAACTTTCAGAAGCCAATAACCAGTCAAATAAACTCATCACTGTCAATTCCGCAATAGACCCGAATTTGACTTTAAGCTATTTGGATATAGTCGCAGACCCAACGCCTGCATCAGAAAAAGGGACAACTACTTTATCTGCCAAAATTGAAAATAATGGATTCGCACCAGCAGAGAATGTTGAAGTTC
The DNA here is from genome assembly GCA_018823135.1 of Pseudomonadota bacterium. Classification (NCBI taxonomy): domain Bacteria; kingdom Pseudomonadati; phylum Pseudomonadota; species Pseudomonadota bacterium. Next base: position 21,803 of record JAHJJF010000086.1, on the reverse strand, counting down.
AATTTCATTTGGGAGATCCTCAAATGGGAGGGGAACTGCTGGGGGCCTCGACAATACCTTTGATTCCCATAAATGGCTCTGAGACTGCTTCTCATGTATGGACTGATATCCCCGTATCTGGAGAAAAAGTCATATCAGTTGTTGTCGACCCTGATAGTAATATCAATGAAATATCTGAAACTGACAACAGTGCATTTAATACATTAAAAATTCTGACACTTCCAGACCTTACACTTTCAATTCGTTCAATTTCTTTTTCTCCTGATGCCCCGAAAGAAGGAGATATTTTAACAATTGAAGTTTTGGTGCAGAATGCAGGCGAGCAGGATAGTTCTTCGGTGACTGTTGTGATTTCAGAAAATGGAAATCAGATAGGGGAGGAAACCCTTGCTTTTGTTGAAGGGAACTCACAAGGTTCGGTTTTTTTCACGTACGACACAATTGGGAAAACAGGCCTTCATACAGTTACAGCCCAGGTTGATCCCAGCGACACAATTCTGGAACAGGATAATGAAAACAATACAGCATCGAGAAATTTTGGGGTTCAGGATTCGAATCTCTGGCTAACCGAACAATATATTTCTCCAAATGGGGACGGTATTCAGGATTCAACTGATTTTACCTTCCGACTTGAATCTCCTCAAACTGTAGAAATTGTTATCGTAAACGAATATGGGGAGGCGGTTCGAACTTTCAGTGGTAGTGAGTTTGAAAATGTCGCTGCCGGTGCTATAAGCTGGGATGGCTTGGATGACTTTGGCAGAGTAGTGGAGGATGGTCAGTACCAAATTCAAATACGCTCAGAGGATTCAATTCTTTCAAGCTTGGTAATCGTAGTTGATAACAACAAGCTCCTCTGGAGTACAACTGCAGGCACTGATTATATTCTACAAAGGTCAACTAATACACCAAAGAATGCCGTGTGGTTGCCTGATGAGAGCGGTTTTATTTATTCTAATATTTCTTCTTTATTAGCTTGTCGTTATGGTGTGAAATCTCCGTTGTGTGGCCTTTTTTATTATTCAATTGATGGCGCCACAAAAGTCAGGTTGACCAAAGAGGAGTGGTACAATGATTATAACAGTAACTATAGTTATCACTATGAATATGTTAATGACAGCGAATGCGACAACGTATTTTTTAAAATTTCTGATGATAGCAAAAAAGTGGCATTTATAATTTTAAAATATAACAAGCTTATTACGCAATGGGAATATCAGTTATGGTCGGTCAATACAAACGGAGGGGAGTTACATCTGGTTGAATCGTTAAATACTGAAAGTTACAGGGGTGTATATTGGTCTCCAGACAGTGCCTATCTGGCATATAAAATTTATGATACTGTAACCTCAGGTTACAAAATCATAATCAGTAAACCTGATGGATCGGAAAAGGTAGAAATCATACCGAATTGGTCAAATTCGACAGGTTCATATCAATCATTCAGGTGGTCACCTGACGGCAAAAAGATTGCATACGCTTCTGAAACACACCTCGTTGTCAGTGATATTAACGGCCAACAGGAAAATATTTTTCCAGTGCAATCGCCTTCTCACACAATTATTGAATGGTTTGATGAGAATCAAATATTACTAAGAGATTATAATCTTGGTTTAAGCGGGAATCTTTTTAATATTTGGGTCATTGATACAACCTTTCAGCAACAACCGTTAATGGTTGCTGAAAATGCTTACCTTTTTGCTTTAGATCTATCTCTTTTAGGGTGTAATCGATGGGGTGGTGGGGGTTCTGGGTACACAGATAATTATATTTCTTTGAGTCCTGACAAAAATCATTTTGCATATTTAAAAAGTCCATCTGATCACACAATTGTGGTTTGTGATAAAACAGGAGTATGTAAAACCGCAGTTGAGGAAATGGACAATTTTTATGAAAATTCTTACAACTTTTCTTGGTCACCTAATGGTAAGAAATTTTTCGGGTCGAATTGGACTGCGGGTTATTTTTTCACTTATGATATTGATAGTGATCAAGTAGATTTTTTCCCCACTGAAAATTGGTGGATCACTTGTTTAAGACCCCATATTCCTTCTCAGGACGAACTTCCATCGAATTATAAGGTTTGGCCTTATCCTGAGGAATTTTGTAATAATGTGTATGATGATATTGAGCTCGAGCCGGATTATTGGCTAAGTGATAACATTATATCTATTTGGAACAAGAAGTTTATTAAATATAATCAAAGTCCTATTTACCATGAGAGTATTCTCAATATCACTAATGGATCAACATCATACTTTCCGATAGGAGGTAATGTTTCTCCTCAACAGAATTATATATTTAAACCAGGAATCGTAGCAAGCTCACTTCTCCCTCTGACAACTGAACTTCAGGTTACAAAAGATGATTTTGCAGTAATCCTGAAGGGTATAGCCTCAGATCTTAATTTTTCAGGCTGGACCCTTGAATATGCGAATCAGCAAACACCGAATGACTGGCACCTGATTACTCCCCCCTCTGAGAAACCTGTTATCGATGATGTCTTTGCCGAATGGGTGCCTCCCTGTGAAGGCACGTTCTATGTAAAGCTGACCGCAACTGACAAGGCCGGAAACACAAAATGGACTCGAAAACGAGTCAGTTGGGGTAAGAAATTTGCCATAACAAATCTCTATAAATCAGGAGAGTTGTTTTCGCCGAATAATGATGGAGTGAATGATACAGTTTCGCTTCATTTTACCATTAACGAGCCTGTTCATCTCGAGTTCAACCTTCTGGATAATGAAAATAATTTACTGAGGACGTTCCCTGGCGATTTTGCTGTTCCCGGCCCATATTCAATCGTATGGGATGGAATGGATGACCAGGGAAATGTTGTGCTCGACGGGATCTATAAGATTAAAATTTTGAATTATGAGTTTTATTTCCAAGTTGATAACACTCTTCCGGAAATCAAACTTGAGTTTAGTGAAATTACAAACAGAATATCTGTCAGCCTAGACGCCCTTGTCTTGGATGAGAATCTCAAAGTTTGGACCATTGAATATGGCGAAGGGATAAATCCCTCAGAATGGTATTCCCTTAAAAATGGAGAGAATGAGGTATGGGCTAAGGATGACAAAAACGATCTTATTTATGACGGAGAAGGTAATCTTGTTCCTGGGGAAGTCTTTTCGTTTTCGGAAAATGATCTGGAATTTCCCATCAATAAACGATTCAGAATTGTAGCCGAGGACTATGCAGGAAACAGTAATACGTTCGATGTTATTTTTGGTGAAGAAATTTTTGTTCTCCGAAGATGGGACGATGCTTTTATCAGCCTTAATAGAACTGCTACTGGAAATTTTCAGTCAACCAATTTGCTCGAAGCAGAATATGTTCAAGCTGAAATCCATACCCTGAAGCTTGTAGAAACCATACTTCCACAATTCGCTTCCATGACTATCCAATACCGGACCAACAACACATGGTATGACGATACTACGATAACTGAAATTGCTTTGACAAATCCTGAAATCGAATGGGATGCATCAAGTTTTGAGATACATGAGATTCAGGGTGTAAGAGTTTATGCGGAAGATGCGACTGGAAGAGAATTTTATTCAAATAACGCTTATTTCACTCCTGAAGTTTTCTCTATATCTTTCTGTCACAAACCACTCTCAATGCAGGATCTCATCTATACGTCGATCTCGTTGTATGAAGATCTGGCATTTCAAAAAATTCAGATGCAAAGCAATGGCGATCCGGATTTTGTTGAATGGACAGATGTCTGGGTGAAAGATGCCGCTTCAGGTGTGTCAAGTCAGATCGGCGCACCACCCCTTTCTGATTTTCTTCAGGATGTTAACTATAATTTGAGAATGATAGGGATAACTCCTTCAGGTGAAGAGTACATAAGTAACAGCGAAAATTATCCCCCCGTGGATTGCCCTGATAGTCAACCAGAAGAAGATCCTGTAAAAAAAGGTAGACTGGAACTTGATATTTCCCAGGATGAATCCTTGGAATGCAATTCTATAACTTCGAACGCCACTATCTCTGTTCTTTCAAGTGGAGCAATATCCTCATATCCTAAGACAGTCACTTATGTCATCGAAAACACAGGAGAGCCCCAACTCCTTAGAAGTTTTGATTTCGCCACTCACCGTTGGGGCAAATTGGAAGTCGATACGTCGATAATGGCTGAAGGGGTCTATCCGGTTTCTGCGACTCTGGGATATGAAAGCAGTACCGATGTTTACACGGATAATCTGGTTGTTGACCGAGCGCTTCCTCTTAGTCGGATAACATACCCTGACAGTTCTTCTGAAATTTGCCCAAGGCGTATAGATAATCAAGACGGTTCCTGGTATGGCATAGATATCGAAGGAATAGCGACAGATAATAATGAAGTGCAGCGCTATGAAATATTTTACGGTATCGGCGCAAATCCAACGCAGTGGTTACCTGCAAAAACACAGTCTGGCTGCGGTGAGAACCAACAATGCAATATCTCCGTAGAGATTGCAAAGCAGGGCTTGCTCGGGACATGGGATGTTTCAAATCTCTCTGAAAGCCTTTACACTTTGAAACTGAAGGTTGTTGATCAATCCGGAAACGTCAGTTGTTCTTTTGCAACGGTCATCTTCGATAAAATTGTCAATGTGGATGCATCAATTGACAATTACCTTATCTCGCCAAACGGAGACGATATTTTTGAAGAAGTATCACTATCTTATCACATTGACGAGGTATCAACACTTGATGCAAAAGTCTATGGCCCTTTTGATTCTAAAGAAAAAGCTAATACACAAAGTTCTTTGATTCGGACTGTTGTTGAGGGAGTCACCCAATTAGCCGGAGATGGAGATTTTGTCTGGGATGGCAAGGATAACACCGGGGGGGGCGTTTCGGATGGTTGGTATGCCTTTGCCTTATTTGCAACAGATTCTTGCGGAAATGTTAATCAAAAAACTTTTCTAATTGAAGTTGACAATTCTCCACCGATAACTACCATAACCTCGCCCTTATCAACTATAATTCAAGATTTAGCAGTTGATGTAACAGGCACTGCAGCTGATGAACATTTCCTTAAATATAGACTTGTAGCGTTAAACAGTAACAATCACAGTGAATTGTATATCCTTGCAGAATCAGACATTCCAGCTGAGGATAAAACACTCGGCCTCTGGAATACGTTTGGACTATCGGAAGGGCAATGGGACTTGAAATTGTATGCAACAGACTTGGCTGGAAACAGCAGTGATGCAACAGTTACTGTAAATCTCGAACCTCGACCGGATTTACTTAAGACGTTCTTGGTCGATCCTGAGATTTTTTCACCGAACAGTGACGGAAACCTTGAAAACGGCCAAATCCAATATGAATTGACAGATATCTGTGATTTGACAATAAATATATTGGATTCTAATAAAACACTTATAAAATCTACTACTTTTTCTGCTCACCTACCCGGTTTCCATACATACCATTGGGACGGGACTGCCAACTCTTCCGCTCCTGTTCCAGATGGCACATATGGTATCGATATCATAGCAGCACTTACTTCAAATAATTCTATCGTACAAAATGAATCAATTACCGTTGAGATCGATACAATACCTCCGATCATTGAAATTCTCTCACCGCTTAACGATACCCACCTCAAAGAATCTTTAAATGTTTCCGGGACTGTAAACGATGCAAATCTTGAAACATATTCCATGACTTATAGTAGCAGCCAAGAAACTGTAACGTTTGCAAGCGAAAATCGGGTCCGTGAAAATCATACATTTGCAATACTTAATGATTTACATGAAGGTAGTTATATCCTTCATGTTGCAGCTGTTGATGCTGCCCAAAACTCCTTTGCACGGGATATTCAATTCACTGTAGATAATACACCTCCAGCGTTTGACTTTGTTACCCCCTTAAATGGTGAATTGTATGGGTTCGGAAAGGAAGTAATCGAAATAAAAGGCACAATAACTGAAGAAAATTTTTCTGGATACACACTTAGATCTGGTGTTGGTGAAGAACCAATCGAGTGGACTCTTCTTGTATCTGAAGAAAATCTCCCTTCAAATGAAGAGTTATATCAGTGGGATGTGGGACAGAATTCAAATATTTCCGACAACTCCTATACTCTCTCTCTCGTTGCTATTGACAAAGCTGGTTGGGAAATTGAGAAGCGAGCTTCAGTTATTGTTGATAACACGGTTCCAATCGTTGCAATTACATATCCATTAGAAGGAGGGTATTTTAGAGAGAACGGTGCAATATTAGGCACTGCTTCAGACCAGAACATATCGGAGTATAAAGTTGAGCTATCTGGAGGAGAGTGTTTAAGCGCCTACCAATGGATTATTCTGAAGAGAGAAGCCGTGTCAGTAATAGATGGTGATCTTGCTAGTATAAATGCCTTACCTGCTGATGGGACTTATTGCTTAAGGGCGACAGCTCTTGATACGATTGGAAATAATGCTGTTGTCACAAGAACTTTTCATGTTGACACAATACCGCCAGCACCGCCGGTCCTTAATGGTCATCTGATAGAGGATCAAGATACATTGCTAAGCTGGACTCATGAAAATGTTTCAGATGTGGCTGGATATAATCTTTACAGGAACGGCCAGCGAGTCAATAACGATCTTCTGACAGATCAAAACTATACCGATTATAATTTGTCTGAGGGTGGTTTCTCATATGAAGTAACCGCCGTTGATGCAGCCGGATCGGAAAGTAATTTCTCTAATGCAATAAAGATTGTCATCGATAACACCGGGCCGGATGTAAACATCACCTCGCCTGAGAATGGGGCTACTGTTAGTGATCTTGTTGATATAAGGGGGACTTCGAGCAGTTCTGATGATTTCAAGGAGTACAGAATTTCTGTCAGAAGCGGAGCGAATCCGTCTGAGTGGCAACTTATCAGGGAATCTCCAGTCCCGATTCGTTCAAACACCTTGTATCAATGGGATACTATTGGCCTTAGTGATAATGTTTATTCGCTCAAACTGGAGGCTGAAGATCTTCATGATAATATCAGCAGCAAAATTGTTATTGTGACAATTGATAACACTCCACCGGCTGCACCGGTGTTGATTTCAGCAGTACCTAGTGGTGATTCGGTCGACCTTTCCTGGCAGGCAAATAATGAGGATGATCTGGCAGGATATCTTTTATATCGTAATCATCAACTGGCTAATGTTTCTGGATTTACCTATGGAGATTTGAAGCCATATCTTATTTCTGGAACCATGTACACCGAGACCGAAGTTCCTGACGGAGTTCATCACTATTATCTTATTGCTATGGACCAGGCCGGTAACACAAGCGATCAGTCAATAATCCTTGAAGTAGATCTAGATAATCGCGCACCACAAGCCAGGATAAAGGTGCCTACAAGTGGAATAGTTTTTCAAGAACCGATTATATTGACAGCTGACTCGGAAGATTCTGATATTGCAACAATCCAGTTCCAGTACAGGAAGTCTAATGAAGCCATCTGGACTGATCTTGGTTCCCCGGTCACAAGTCCTTTTGTGGTTACCTTTGATCCAGCAACCTTACTATTAGATTATAATGATTATCTTCTTCGTTCAGTTGCTACAGATGTGGGAGGTAGAACAGATAATCAACCTCAGGAAATCGTAGTTACATATACTGACCTAACACCTCCGTCCGCACCTTCCGGTCTTCAAGCAAAAGTTGTGAGTGGTATAGTTACCCTTTCCTGGTCCGGCAATACCGAGCTGGATTTGGCCGGGTTTAATGTTTACCATCAGTCATCAAAATTGAACTCACAAATTATATTAGATGAATTTTATGATTACCCCCAGTATTCGTCAGGGTTGAGTGGTGGGGATTATTCTTTTCATGTTGCAGCAGTCGATATATATGGAAATGAAAGTGAAATGAGCCCCTTGTCGGTCAATGTACCTGGAGCGATACTGCAACAACAACCCAGGGTAGTAACCGAACAGAATATTACATTGGAGGGAATGACACAGCCTTTACTCAATGTGGAAGTTTTTCATGATACCCAAACAGGGGTTGTATCCTTAGGGAGTGTTTCTGCATCTCAGGAGGGGAATTTCATAGTTGATGCTATTTTAATTTCCGGAGACAATTCATTTTATTCAGTTGCCACCGATTCCAAAGGTAATACCAGTAAACCATCTAACATAATCATTGTTTCCTACTCAGAACCACCATCTCCACCAACAGGTCTGTATGTGGATGTTTCGGAATTTGATGTTCATGTTGCATGGGATCCGAATCAAGAATCTAATATTCACGGATATAACCTTTACCGAGACGGAATTAAAATTAATGAGATCCAACCTCTCGACATCCCGAATGAGAATCTCACTGCTTCGGGGAACGCACAATATGCATATAGAGTCTTTGATTCCAACATCCAATCGGCCTGGTATGACTGCGGCATAAATTTATCAAGTCCAGGGTGGTTAGAAGTCCAATTTACATCTGAGATCCAAATTAGTGACATTGGAATTGACTGGAAAGATGAATTTTATTCAGGGAGGGATTTTGAAATTCAGGCTTGGATTGAAGGCACATGGCAATCAGCAGCTATTTTTACTGGAAACCAAGAAATTAAGATATCCTCAAATTTTTATCCACCGATTAAGACAGATAAAATTCGAGTAAATATCACATCAACCAATAATCCTGAATCGGGAAGCTGTGCCATGCTTTCTGAATTAAGCATTCTTCAAGAAGCCCATATAATTGAGAATGTATATAATGATATTGGCCTTGGTGACGGGGAATATCATTATCAAGTATCAGCAGTGAATGTCTATGAACTTGAAAGCATCCTTTCGGAGCCTGTTTCCATAGTTGTTGGAGATATCGTCCCACCAGCACCACCATCTAATCTGATTGCAACTGTTTCAGGAAATGATGTTTCGGTTTCATGGGATGAAAATTTGGAAACAGATTTAGCAGGGTATAACTTTTATAAACTTGTGAATGCTGAATGGATAAAGATCAACACGTTATTATTAACCCAACAGGCTTATCAAGAATTTGAATTAATTAATGCTACCTATAGTTATCGAGTTACTGCTGTGGATAATACAGGAAATGAAAGTGAGTCATCGATGGAAGTGTCGGCTGTAGTTAATATTATTCCACCGGCAAGTCCAACGAATTTGCATATTTCAGCGCCTGTTGATGGTGGACGACTTGAACTGTGTTGGAATGCTTCTATTGAGCCTTTCGAAGGTTACGCTCTTTATCGCAGTATTATTTCAGGAAGTTCTTACAATCGGGTTAATGAGGGATTGATTCAGGAGACTTGCTATATTGATGATGAACTCATAAATGGCACACAATACTATTACATAGTTGTCAGTGTTGATCAGTTCGGAAATGAGAGCACCCAATCCAACGAAGCGTCATCGACCCCACAGGATCTTGAATATCCTATGGTTCCGCAAATAATTGAGCCAACCCAAAGTGGTTATTCAATAACAACCGATTCAGACAATATAACCATTTCCGGGAAGACTGAATCCAACGCAATTGTCTCACTTTTTAATAATGAGGAATTTATTTCTGAAACAATTGCGTCAGCGAGCGATAACATAAAGAATACATACCGATATGGAATTAATGGCAAGATAGATGTTTCACATACCGATGGAATCCTAGCATATAATTATTCAAATTCACGCATACTGTTTTATGGTTTGGCAGAGTATCACTCTTCAATACTTTTAAAATCCACTGTCTCATATATTACCTGGTCAGACCCGGGAGACATGCTGGCATATGTTTACCAGAATGGAGGATATTTCAGGATAGGTATTTATAATTTTATTACGAAAACGGATTCAAATTTAACCGAGTGCAGCGATTGCGCTGAAGTTTTTCCGTCATGGAGTGGTGACAGTATTGTTGCATATATAAGTAAAAAAAATGGAAGCAATGATCTATGGATGAAAAATTTTGAAACAGGTGGAATTTCTCAATTAACCAACGGATATTCTATTGATTTTGCAGAGATTGCACCTGATGGTAGTAAGGTCGCTTTCTTCGAAGGTCAGACACTCTCTGTTATTGATCCCGAGACATTTGAAATAACCCTAATTGACAGCCTTATCCATAGATCCGGGGAAATCCCCTCATTAGGATGGAACCCGGATAGCTCAAGTATTGCTTTTACCTCAAGTAGAAATGGTGTCGTTGATATTTATGTGTACGATTTCAGCCTTGGACAGGTTTATCAGGTAACTGATACAGACCAAAATGAACTTGAGCTGTCATGGTCTGACAGCGGTAAAGATCTTGCCTATATCAAAGAAATCCAAGCTAATTCATGGGAAGTTAGGATTGTTTCTGTTGAAGATATGAACAAGGATCATATTGTCGAAGCCATCAAAAATAATAAGCCTTCTAATCTTATATGGCGCCCCTCAGTATTGCATTATTTATCAGGCCCTTATGTTAAAACAGTCCATTTCGCCGGTACTTTTACCTTTGAGAATGTCCCGCTTAATGCCGGTGAAAACGTCTTCACCGCCACAGCCATGGATGATGGCGGCAATGTAAGTGACCCGTCGGATGAGATCGTTGTTTATCTTGATCCGTCATTCCTTCCTGATCTGGAAGTTTTTGACGACGATATCTTTATTTTTCCAGTAGCGCCCCTTGCCGGACAAGAGACAGTCATTAGTGTGCCGATTAGGAATCCCGGTTCGTTTGATCTTGAGAATGTTGATACGTCGATTTACATCCTTGATGCCACTGGCAGGATGGAACTTGTCAAAACCGCCACTATCCCCTCACTGATCAGCGGCTCGGAAGAGTGGCTCAGCTTCACCTGGGATACAACAGGAAATGTCGGAAGGAACACTATCTATGTAACAGTTGATCCGCAGGATGTGTTTAACGAGGCATCAGAAACAAATAATAATGCAAACAAGGATTTTTATGTAGTTGAGGAACATGGAATTGCAATGAGTGTAATGCTCGATTCGGATCAATACCGCAGTTACGATTATCTATCTGTCATTATTGACTTGTTTAATAGTGGCCTTGATCAAGATGTCACTCTCGATATCACAATCGAGGATGAGAACAGCTATCTGGTAGAAAATTTTGATTCTCTTTATGCGACTCTAACATACGGCGTTGTTGATAATTATATCCTTTACTGGAATACCACGGATATTTTTGCTGGAAACTATCAACTGCGGGCCAACCTGAAAGATTCTGCCAGTATAACCATCAAAGAGACCATCATTCCTTTTGTCATTCTGCCGGAATTGGTTATTGAAGCAGCCGTGTCAACGGCGAAGATACATTTCGGACCTGAAGAGGATGTTTCCGTTAACATAACGGTTGCCAATAATAGTCTTAATTCATTAGTTGCCGGTCTAGATGTTCAGATGACAATCAAGGATAGCGAGGGTACTGAAGTCGGTTTAAATTATTTTGATAATCTGGCTCTATTGAGCGATACAAATGTAAGTTTGAAGTCTTCCTGGAATACAGGCCTCGTTGCTCCTGGAGATTACCTGATAGAACTCACTTGCTTATTGAATAACGAGATCGTTGCCCAGGATTCCTCGGCATTTGTTATCGATACTGTGTCCGAACTTTCCGGTGCGGTTACGATTGATCCCGAAGTAGTGACTTTTGGAAATGGGGCCACAGCCCACTACACAATAACAAACACTGGCAATGCCTCAGCCGGGGCGGTGGAACTCAACATCCTCCTACTCGATTCATTAACAAGCACTATTATTGCGACAGCTGTGGAATCAGTTGACCTTATCCTTGGTGATACCCTTACAGGCAACGTCACGTTCCCTGCCGACCTCCTATCACTCGGCAACTATACAATCCTAATGCAGGCATATCACGAACAGACCATGCTGCATATCGGGGATACAATATTCACCGTAAAAGATCTCACTGCTCCGATTGTTGAAATTATTTCACCGGTGCAGGCAAGCATTCTGAACGGTATCTTCGACCTGGAGGTTAAGGCGACCGATGATGCGTCCGGGGTGTCAGGAGTGGAGTACAGGATCGATTCTCGCACCTGGCTGCCCATTCCTTTAACCAACCAGATATCCGGGGTTTACTCGCTGGCATACATCCCTCTGGCTGAAGATGAAGGCGAACACAGTATTCAGTTCAGGGGTACGGATAATGCGGGGAATGTTTCCTGTGCTGTATCTTCACTAGTGACCATTGAGCTGTGTAATCCGTTTGACGAGCTCTCCGGTTCGGTGACAATTGGGCCTGATCCGCTCTACTTTGGCCAGGATATCTCCTTTGTTTATCATATTAATAACGGTTGCACCAAAGATCTCCAGGGCCTGACGGTCAGACTGAATATCAATGATCCCGTAACGGGCAGTGTCGCTGCTTTTGTATCCACCGTCAATGTGCCTTCCGAGGGTAATTATAATGGAATATTCACATTTTCTTCACTTGATCTGAATGTCCAGGTTTATGATGTCCTGCTGGGAGTCGAAATAGACGGAGAGAGCGGATTAAAAACTCTGGAAATCTCTTCGCTTGAAGTGCTGCCCGCCCTTGAAGTAACTAACGGGATTGCGGATCAATCAAACGTTCTAGTCTGGTTGAATCGTATCATCACTGGCAATACATTTCCGGCGCAGTGTTCTGATCAGGTGCGTATTGATCTTCTTAATACCATGCTGAGCAATGGGGTTGATAAATATCGAATCGTCTGTGACAAGAGTGAATTCGAGCATGAACTCAGGAACCCGTTTTTCACCGACATACTAATCCTGGGAGATCAACAGCCTCTTACCGACCACCACATCGATGAACTCATGGATAAAGTCTACTCCGGAACCGGGCTTGTCAGTGCCGGTTGGCTGGAACACGGCACCCATTTTGAAGGAGAGAATCTCTTCCTTGGCATTAATGACAAGGGTACCTTGGCAGGCAGTCAGCATGAGATACAGCTCCTTGACAGCCCGATCACAACTGCGGATGTCTGGGCAGTCAACTCATATGCCTGGAGAGTCGAGATAGCTGCCAATGCTACTGTCGCAGGATGGATTCTCGGCAATAACTCGAACAATTATCCAGCCATAGTGCTCAGTGATTACGGGATCGGCAAAACAATATTCTATGCCTTTGACCTGAGCGAAGCGATAACGGATCTCAATTTGGCAGAGTTCTCCGATCTGTTGACCCTGTCATTGGCCTACGTTCATAAGGTTGCTGACCAGTCAATTGTCAAGCCGTATCACATGGTGCCTCATGCCTTGACAACCACAAGTCCGGGCCGAGGATTTGACTTAAGCGTGGCCATATCCTATCCGCCGGAATTGAGAATTTATGATACGCAAACCGATACATGGGTTGTTGAAAATCCATGGTTTTTCAATCTTCCTGTTGCTTCAGGAGGAACCATAGTAATGCCGTACAGTATTCTCCTGCCCGATACATTGGGAACCTATACGCTTTCCATTGAAAACGGTTTCATGGATCAGGATCAGTATGTCCCGCTGCAGACAGACACCTATGACATTGTTCTCGACCAGGATAGAGCAGCCCTGATCGACAGTATCATCGGTGAAGTGAGTTCATTGCAGCTCTCAAGCCAGGATAGCGCCAAGGCTGCGGATATCATCGCCTGTCTTGAAAATGTTCGAGCAAATGTAATCATTGATATTGGTGACCTTCAGGTAAATATCCATGAGATCGAAAAAGCCATTGATTCATTACTTCGTATTGAAAGTATTGATATAAGCGATATCCGGCTCCAACTTGACACTCTGCTGCGCATTGAACAGGGCAGGTACTATTTCTATGAATAAAGGAACGATTTTCATGCAGCAAAAAAGAAGATTATTATTTCTGGTATGTACCATACTGTTTTTACTGGTTCCGGTTCTGGCCCATGCCTCCGACCTGACCCTGGAAAGAGACCTCCAGAAAAATCTCAAGCAGAGTAAAGGCCTGCTTGCAAAGATCGAAGGCGCATTGGTCTCGGGAGGATCATATTCCATTGACCTTGTTCAGCTGAAAGCGCTGGGCGAGTCAATCCGCACCGGCCATTCGACGCTTCTGGAACGGTTCCAAACCAGAGAGATCCAGGTCAACACGCTTGGTGCCAGTGCCGTGTCCAGGCATGCAGCCATGCAGGAACAGTATGAACAGTCTGTTGCCCAGTATCTTTCCTATCTCGATGATCTGAATAACACCCAGGTTACCCTGGATGAAATCCTGCAGTTAAAGAGCATCCTTGAAGGCATCCTGCCCAAGAAGAAACGCCGTATCCATGGCAGTGTTCCGTACCGGCACCTCAACCTGCCCGCGCAGACGCCGCAAACGACTCCAGTGGTCACCCCGGCTTATAAAGGTGGAGACAAGGTCGTGGTTGCCGCAGATACCGCCGCAAGCCCTGAAGCGCCAATCTCTCTTGAGATTGCCCGACTGGCCGAATCCCTCAACTGGAATCCGGTGGAGATGTATGAATGGGTGAAAAATACTATCACAACCGAGTGGTATTGGGGTGCGATGAAGGGTGCGGAAGAGACCTTGCGCCAGAAGAGCGGTAATGATGCGGATCAGGCCGCGCTCCTGGTTGCGTTGTTCCGGTCCGCCGGTTTTCCGGCCAGGTACGTTCGTGGGGTGATTGAGTTTTTCCCGGATATCGAAGCCGCGAAGATGCAGACCGGGCTGGATGATCCCCTTGAAATAGCCCGTTTTTTTCAGAAAGCCGGAATCCCCTATGAAGTTGTGATCGCCGGCGGCAGGATCAATAATTTCAAAATCGAGCATGTCTGGGTTGAGGCTGAGATTCCCTATGACAATTATCGCGGTGCGGTGATCGATGAACACGGCAAGACCTGGTTGGCGCTCGACACAAGCATCAAGGTGACCGGGTACACGTTAAGTACTCCGGCGGATCTTTTAAACAATATGGATCTCTCCGGGATCAGGACCGGCTACCTTGCTGATCTCAAGGCCGAGACCCCGCTTGAATATCTCAAAAACGACATCAATAATAAGCTGGCTCAGAGCAATCCGGGCACTGTCTATGAGGATCTGCTCCTCACCCGGACGATCAATCCGGAACACATGAAGATTATCCCGGCAAGTCTGCAGTTCAAGCAGACGGCCATCACCGGTGAATACACCAGTCTGCCTGCCGATCTTCTGCACAATGCCCGGATCAAGGCTGCAAAAGTTGACGGCACTGTTCTATTTGACCAGGCCCTGCCTGTTTATCAACTATCCAATAAGTCAATTGCATTGACCTTTGAACCCGAGAGCGTTGAAGATCAGGAGATCATGCACGCCTATGGGGGCCTGGACAATACCCCGTCCTATCTCATCCATCTGCGACCGGTGCTCACCGTTGACGGGTCCCGTGAGATCGTCGGCCAGGGCGGGCTTTCAGCCGGGGCTGATTTTTCTCTTTCTGTGGAGCTTACAGCCCCTGGGGCGTCCGAGCGCATCGAAAACATGCTTATTGCCGGATATCCGGCAATCATCGGACTTTCCGCCCAGCAGGCGGTTCTGCCTGAAACCATCCCCTTGGAAGACAAGAATGCCGAGCGTCTACTCTTTGAGCAGGCCATGTCATACATTGATCAAGGCAACAAAACCGAAGAGGAGCTTGCCTCCCTTCTGCGGATGACTATTGCCCGGCCTTTGCCTACTCTGGTCACCCTGGGCGGAGTATTGGATGTTGTCTATCTGCTTAATTCGCCACATGGTTATGAATGGAAAGGAGTGTATCTGGATGCGGACCAGCGGATTGCTGAAGCCGCAGGTGTTGTTTCCTTTGCCAATGGTAACGATCCAAAATCTCTTTTCATGGGGCTTTCGTCACTCCAGGGCTCCATCCTTGAAAACCGTACCTTTGAAAACGGATTCGGAGTGGAATCGATTTCTACAGCCAAGTTGCTTGCCCTTGCCAATGAGGGCGGCATTCCGGTTATCACCATTGATGCAGCCAATATCAATGCAGAGCTTCCAAACTTGAATCTTCCCGATGCAATTGCCGAGGACATCACCAATGCGGTGAACCAGGGCTATGTGGTCACTCTTCCTGAAATCGAGATGTTTCACGAGGATTGGTCCGGGTTCGGTTATATCAAGGAGAATCCCGCAACCGGCGAGTCCGGTTGGATGCTTTCCGGTGAGATCGCGGGTGGGATGACGGCCTGGAACAAAGAGAAGTGGCCGGAGTATATCGGGAATAAAGTGAAGAATCCTTTTGCGGAGCCTGCGAATTACGATCCATTTTCTGCGAATTATATTCAGAAGGTTGTGGCTTATGATCTCCAGAAAGGTAAAGTGGACAAGTCATTGGACAGTCCTTTACAGGTAATTATTACGGACAAAAATCATCAACCGGTTGATGGTGCCGAGGTTGTTTTTACAGTTAAGGCCGGTGGCGGATTTCTATACGCGAACCAGATGGATGCTTTAAATAATAACGGTGGAACTGAAATCCTTACGATTCCCAGCAACGTTTCCGGTATTGCCCAAGTCTGGCTCGTATTGGGTAAACATACAGCCAATAATACACTGCTTTGGCCGGAACCAGACAAAACTTACAGCACCCAGGTTGGAGAAAATATTGTTGACGCCAAGCTTGCATCAACTGGAACAACAATTGCCAAACCTTTTACAGCTTTCGGGTTTCCAGGGAATCCGGTCAATATCAAAAGACCCCAGGGGAGTGGCGACTATGGATACATCAATAGCTGGGCTGGTCCGGTTGTTGTGATTGTTGAAGACGAGTTCGGCAATCCCGTATCAAATCAAGTAGTCACCTTTACCGCACAGACCCCTGTGAGTCTTGCCCAGTGTGCCAACCCCAGCTATGATGAAAGCAAGGCGTTGTTGATCGATCCGGATGACGCCTGTCTTGCCAATTTCCCCACTCATGGTCCTTCTTGCGGAATCAATACCCTGTCGCAGACCACCGACAACAAGGGCGCCCATGTCCAGGTTGTATTGGGCGGCATGACCCAGGGAAGATACGACATCGCGGTGACCTCGCCAGGCATGCCTGCGACGTCCTTTTCCATGTTCACCCTGCCGGTGGTTGACTGCGAGGGGACCGACGGCCCAATCAATCATTTCATGTTATCTCATCAACTGGTTTCAGACCCCATGGGCAACCTGATCAATGCCAGCAAGGTCAATGAAGATCTTGAGATAACGGCGGTGTGCCGTCTGTTAAAGGAAAAAGTTGATGCCGGCGGCAACGGGACCGGCGTGTTTGATATCGTCAACAATTTCGGGCAAACCGTGACCATTGGCAGCGTTGTCGCCACGCATTCATCAGATGAGAACGGCGTATTCACGGGTACATATACTCTTCCGGCCCTTGCTCAGAAAAACGATGTGGAAATCGTCTGTTCCGCACCATTCGGCGCAGGCACAATGGAAGAAACAACAAGCATATCCGTCTATGGCGTTGACATCGAAACACCGGAACAATACATCATCCCGGTTGATGAATTCGGCATTGTCAAGGCGGCCCATGAAATCGGCTTTACGATTCTGCCTGCTGAATATCAGGCCGTGACCTCTTATGTGTTTGTCGGCAAAAACGGCGAGGCGAATTTGATTATTCCTGCTGAAACCTCAGGTACAGGCTTTGCGACATTCACCAGGGGATTCCAGTTCGATATGGTGGCGGCTTACGAAGCTCAGGTTGTGCTCAATTATAATTCCGGAGTTGAAATTAGAAGCGATACCAGGCCTATCCTGCCCATTGCCATAGAATTAGATGCGGATATGGATCGAGATGGGAAGTTTGAAGAGGATGACCCTGCTGAATATTCAGGGACCGGTCTCATCATCCCGCTCAATGTCAATGACGACGATGGTGATGGTATACTAGACAATATCGATGGTTTTGATGCAGACGGTATTGTCAATGCCGACGATACCATGATGGATGGAAACGGCGCTATTGTTCCGGATAAAGACCTTGCGGAAATCAGGCTCACCGGCCTGCCTGCAACACTTACCGGAGGTAGGGTGGTTCTTGAAGCTATCCAGGGCGCTGACAAGGTTCGTATCTGGACGAATAATAAGAAAGGCAAGAATAATATACTGATCGACTTTGCCGCAACCGGCTCGGCGAAGAAAGAATGGGTAATCGGCACTGACATTGCTGATCTTTCCGCGCTCACGCTATCTCTCTATGTGGAAGGGATTAAAGAAAGCGCTGCCGCATTTGATACCGCAATTCTTGTAACCAAATATATTTCGCCCCTAGGAGTTGAGGTTGAGATGGATAGGCTGGTGATGAGTGTTATTGATCTTAAAATACTCACTGATTATAACCGAGATAGAAAAATTGATAGCGAGGATGAACAAAACTTCTACTTGGGTAAAACCTTTTATTTTTGGTTGAATGATGATGATGACGAGGGCGAAGTGCTGGTGGATTCTCTGGATGATATACCCGGAGCGCCAGAGAAACCCACTCGACGATATCAATTTCTCCCATCTGCTGATCCTTCAAGCTGGTATCTTAGAGACTCGGAAAGTAAAAAGGTTGATGGAGTTAGAGACTTATTAGACTTTTTTCCTGTGTATATAAAATTCAACAATACATCTTTGTTGAGCAGTTCGACACGGCAGTTCAAATTAAGAACAGTAACAGGATCAGTGAATGTTGCTTATACAAACTTAGGACTGGACAGTGAAGGGAATTATGACTTTTTGATAAATATTGATAAAGCCAGAGATGTTGAGGATGCAGAGGTTATTTATGTCAATAATCAGGGCACAATTCTTAATGATGCAATATTCCTTGATCAATTACGTAATACAGGTGCAGGTGTCTTGTTGGTGGAGGGTGTGGAACAGGTTGAGAACGGTCTTGTACTGGAAGTATTGGAAGATAATTATGTTATAATGAAGAGAAAATTAAACCTCCAAATCTCACCAGTTGAAACCATGTTCCGGCACAAGAATTTGAGACGAGTTTTAAACCAACAAGATGGCCCTGATGACAGACTGGGTGAACCGGTGAATTTTCCAGACAATGAATTCTTGGATAAGAATTTTGTTTTTATGCATGGTTTCAATGTTGATGCAGAGGCAGCCCGAGGCTGGCATAGTGAGATCTTTAAACGCATGTTCTGGTCTGGATCAAAAGCAAGATTTTATGGTGTTTCCTGGTATGGAGATGATTTAACAAAGATTCATTTTCAACGTAATGTTATTCATGCCCTCAATACGAGCATGGCATTTGCTACTTTTGTAAACGGTTTAGCTGGTGAAACTACAGTTGCCGCCCATAGTCTTGGTAATATGGTAGTTGCTGCTGCAATACAAGATCATGATTCCGACCAACATATTGACCATTATTTCATGATAAATGCAGCTATTACTCGTGAATCGATTAATTCCACACTAGATAGAGACCCTGCTATGCTTCATAAAGAATGGCGGGATAAGGGATATGATGAAAAACTCTTTTCATCAGAATGGTATCAGCTCTTTGGAGCCATTCCTGATGATAAACGTTCGGAATTGACTTGGCGCGACAGGTTCTCAAAGGTTGCTAATATAGATGTTTATAATTTTTATTCACCTGATGATGAAGTGCTTGCTAACTTTTCTCGTTATTCTTTTCCTGGATTCACAGATGCTGATGATTATCCTTGGTGTATTCAAGAACTGTTTAAAGGGCGATATCATAATGCCCTTGAAGATATATTAGATGTCAGTGATAAAATGGGTTGGGGTTTTAACGACCATGAAACAAATCCCGGAGATGGATGGTTCAAAATCCTGGGTTATGACTCTCAAGGTTTTCCAATTTACAAGAGATATACAGCTCTTGAAGCAGAAACAGAAATACTATCGAATAAAGAAATTTTGAAAACAAAACCCTTTTTCAGAAAGGGTACTGATCTGGATCTTCTTTATGATGATATCCTTGGAAACGGTTATGCTATGGATAATTACCACATGCTTATGACTCGGGGAATACCTGCAAGAGGTTTTGCGATTGGCGCAAACAATCTCTTTGGAGCTTTATCTTCAAGAGATTTAGAAATGTCTGCTAATAATTATCGTACAAATGGTTGGCCCGTCACGGAAAAAAGAGATTCTGATAAGAAACAATGGCTCCATAGCGATATTCGAGATGTTGCTTATACATACAATTACTTATTGATTGATACAATTAATCAAAAGGGAGGTCTTAATTAGCATGAGAAATAAATACAGAGCTATTTTATTTATACTGTTTGTTTTTTTCTGCTATGGGTTAACTTGCCACGCTTCTTCTTTGCCTCGGCCAAAAGCCAAGTTGACAATTAAGGTAATTGATGAAGAAACAGGCTTGCCGATTCAAAATGCAATTGCCGGCGCTACATTCCGTATTGGTGGTTGGGATGCGGAATTTACGAGGGTGGAAGGACCTACAGATAAAACAGGAAGGTATACTGTCACAGGCAAAGGGAGTAGGAAAATAACATACGGTGCAAGGCATAATGATTATTATAGCACCGGACTGGAATATAATTTTAATCAAATTGAAAGTTTTACTCAACTCCGACATTCTCCCTGGAACCCCGAGTTAATTGTTAAACTCAGAAAGAAAAAGAATCCCGTTCCAATGATTGCATTGCGAGTTACTGCTGCAGTTCCTGAATTAAACAAGGAACTCGGCTTTGATCTTATTGAAGCTGACTGGGTTGCACCATGCGGGAAAGGAAAAGTAAGTGATTTTATTTTTCAGGTAAAAAAGGATTTCAAAAGCAAAGATGAATATTCCGGCGAAATGATTGTAACTTTCTCAAATAAGTTTGACGGGATTTACACATACCCTGTGGAGTCGAATTATCCAAGTGAGTTAAAACTTCCTCATTTGGCTCCTGATGATGGATATGAAAGAAGTCTTTTAAAATATGAACGTAGGGTAACTAAAACGGGAACAAACATTAATATAAATAAAGATCAACATTATTATTTCCGTATTCGTTCAGAAGAAGACGAGGAGGGGAATTTAAAAAGAGCCATGTATGGTAAAATTCATGGTGACATCCTATTATTAAATACTTTTAGCATCGTAAAATTAGACCGAAACAAGCCTCAACTTATTAGATTTGATTACTACTTCAATCCAGACTATACCCGGAATACAGAATATAAGTACAAATCCAACCTGTATAAGAAGGGTGTAACTAAAAGCAAAGACTTAACTGTAGAAATGATCAATAATTGAACAGATCTGATCATATTTACCATCAGTGCTGTCTCATAAATTATTCCACAGCAAAAACTGCGGAGAAACAATATGTTGCGAGTTTGGCGGCTTGAAAAGTTCTTCTAAATTACGCCGGGAAAACAAATTTAGCTGTAAAACTCGGAGTATTTGTTGCATCGAGCTACCCAGCTTTGCTTTGAAATTAAGGAATGCAACAAGCAGATACACGCACAATGCGATCCACACCTGAGTGAGAACTGCGTTTCTTGAAGTGCCCAGAAATGTTTTGACCTTCAGGTTCTGCTTGATCCACTTGAAAAATTGCTCAATCTGCCAACGTTCCTTATAGAAAAGGTAAAAAGGGGTCAGGCTTGACAAATGGGTATTCTGGGGTTAATGATTTAACCCATGGCAAGAAAACCCCGACTCCATTATCCAGGCGCCTGTTACCATGTTATCCTCCGGGGTAACGGTGGCAATGATATATTTTTTGATAAACAGGACCGCAGCCGGTTCTTTTTTCTTTTGCAGCAGGGCATAGAAAGATACAAACATCGAATCCATGCCTACTGCCTGATGACCAATCATGTTCACCTGGCAATCCAAGTCGGTGAAACCCCCTTATCCCGCATCATACAGA
>JAHJJF010000085.1 GCA_018823135.1 Pseudomonadota bacterium | reverse complement strand
CCTGGAGGAAGAATGAGACTTTCGATCCCGGTTCGCAGAAAAGCCCGAATAGAGATGCTGCCGCTCATTGATATTGTTTTTCTCCTCCTGGTGGTCTTTATCTATGCCATGCTGTCAATGGCGGTGCATCGCGGTCTGCCGGTTGATCTTCCCAGTTCTGCCGCGGCAATTCCTGAAAAAAACAGCATTCTTTCCGTAACCATCCAGGCACCGGTTGCCGGCGAGCAGGCAAGGATTTTTGTTGATGAAACACCTGTAGTGATTGGTGAACTCAGCAGATATCTGCAGGTAAAAGCCGATGAAATGCGCAGATCACAGCCGGCAATTGAACCCGGCGTGTTGTTTTTTGCCGACAGCAGTATTGATTACCAACAGATTTTTAATATGCTTGACCGGATTAATCAGGCCGGTTTGAGCCGGATTTCCATGCAGGCGGATGACAAGTAGACAATACCGGATAATAGCGGCATTAACGGTTTCCTTATCTGTCCATATATTTCTGTTTCAGACGGAATTCAATTGGGCCGGGGAGGGCCGTTCTGATGCTGTTGAACCCCGCAGGGTGACCATGACCCTTGCCGCGCGGCAGACCGTCAGGCCACCGGAAAAAAAGACCGGGCCGGAATCGTTTTCGGAAATCCCGGCAACTGTTGTTCCCCTGCCTGTTGTCCATGCGCCTCCTTTTCAGTCAGTGCAAGGTGTTGATGTCACGGTCCGGGAATTGCCGCGGCCGGTAATTCTGCCGGCCCAGGAGCTTTTTGCACAAAATGAGCTGGAAATGCAAGTGGCTGAAGAGCTTATGATGGAGCCGGAAGCACTTGAGCCGCAGATGGATGAGCAGTTGCCGGTGCAAGGAGAGATTATTCAGCTGGCCCGGCCGCTTTATAAAAAGAACCCACCGCCAAAATATCCGGCTTCGGCCAGGAGAAACAGGCAGGAGGGTACGGTGCTGCTTGAGGTTTTTGTCAATGACCGGGGCAGGGTGGAAGAGTTGAAGATATTTCGGACAAGCAGTTACAAGGCCCTTGACCGGGTGGCGCTTGCCGCCGTGGAAAACTGGGAGTTTGAACCTGGATTGAAAAACGGCAAACCGGTATCCATGTGGGTGCGGGTGCCGGTGAGGTTTGTGTTGAAATGAATGTTTCCGAATCGTATAAAACCCCTGGTTCTTTTATCGTGACGGTTATGTTTTTCGTCCTTGTCTGCTGCCCTCCGGGGTTGGCCGCCACAGTTATTGATCAGGCCGGCAACCGGATTGAGGTACCCAAAGAGCCCCAGCGCATTGTTTCCTTGGCGCCAAGCATTACCGAGATGATTTTTGCTCTGGGACAGCAAGACAAACTCAAAGGGGTTACAAGGTTCAGCGATTATCCTGCCGCAGCACGGGATTTGCCCCGGGTTGGATCCTATATCCGTCTTGATATTGAACGCATCCTGGCTCTGCAGCCGGATCTCTGTCTGGCGATCAAAGATGGAAACCCCAAGTATCATATCGATAAGATTAAAGAATTCGGCATACCTGTTTTTGCCATAGATCCGCAAAACCTTGCAGAGATCATGAAAACGATACTTGAGATCGGCTCGCTGCTCGGCGCCGAACAACGGGCCGGCGAACTGGTTCGGGATATGCAGGAGAGGATTGACCGCGTCAAGCAGAAGGTCGATAAGGTCGCCGGTCGGCCCAAGGTTTTTTTCCAGGTGGATATCGAGCCGATTATCAGTATCGGCACCAACACTTTCATCAATGAGCTGATAACTCTTGCAGGAGGAGTGAACGCCGCTGCCGGGGCAGAGGTTTATCCCCGGTTCAGCTGGGAGGAAATACTCATGCTGCAGCCGCAGGTGGTGATCATGACCTCAATGGCAGGCGAGCATACCCCTGAAAAACTCATCGCAACCTGGAAGCGCTGGAAGGATGTTCCGGCCAGTCGCAACGACCGATTGTATGTTGTTGACGCCAATCTTTTCGGGCGGCCGACCAGCAGGCTGGTGGAAGGCCTTGAAGTCCTTGCCGACATTATTCATCCTGATGAAAAGGGGGGCGGCGGTGACTGAGAGTTTTCCACCGGTGATAACCCGGCTTATCGGGGTGACCATCCTCCTTGGCATTGTTTTGCTGGTCTGCGCCTTTATTGGAATTTCCGTTGGACCTTCCGGGGTTGATTTTGCCCAGACCCTTGCCGCTCTTACCGGCAAAGTGGACACTTCCTCAATGAGTTGGACGATCATCTGGCAGGTGCGCCTGCCTCGGGTTGCCCTGGCCGCTGCCGTGGGAGCGACTCTTGCCCTGGGCGGGCTGGTGTTCCAGGCATTATTGCGCAACACCCTTGCAGAACCATACATCCTTGGAGTTTCCGGGGGATCGGCAGTGGGCGCAATATTGGGCATCATTGCAGGTTTTTCGAACTTTCCCGGTATCGCGCTCACCTCCTTTATCGGCAGTATGGGGATTCTTGCCCTGGTACTTGCTCTTGCTGCCGGAAGATCGATTTTAAATAAGGATTCATTGCTGCTCGGTGGGGTGATGATGAACGCCTTTTGCGGCGCAGTGATCATGTTTTTGATCTCACTGACAAAGACTTCCCAGATGCATCATATATTATTCTGGCTGATGGGCGATCTTTCGATGTTTACTCAGGAAAGAATGCCGGTACTCCTGGCCGTAATTCCCTGTTTTATTCTGATCCTGATTCTTGCCCGGCCGATGAATCTGCTGCTCATGGGCGAGGAGGCCGCTGCTGCATCGGGAATAAACGTCAATCTGGTCAGCATGGTATTGCTGATCGCCACCTCATTGATGGTGAGTATCGTGGTCTGTCAGTCCGGTCTCGTGGGTTTTGTCGGGCTGGTCGTGCCCCATGTATTGAGGATGATGCTTGGGCCGGATCATCGTCTGCTGGTGCCTGCATGTCTGCTGGGAGGAGGATCGTATCTTATTTTCTGTGATCTGCTGGCCAGGACTCTCCCCTCTCAGGGCGAGATGCCGGTGGGAATCATCACGGCGATGATCGGTGCGCCGTTGTTCATTTTTCTATTGTGGCGGGCAAAGCGATGAACGCCCTCAGTGTCAGAAACTTGAGCCTTCACTTCGGCGAGAAACAAGTGTTGCGGGCCATGGAATTTGATGTTCCGGCCGGTGAGTTTTTTGTGATAATCGGTCCCAACGGCTCCGGAAAAACCACCCTTCTCCGAGCCATGGCCGGTCTACAGAAGATTGAATCAGGTACGGTGCGTATTCAGCAGAAGGCCATTTCGGATTACCCCAGAAGGGATCTGGCCCGCGTCATGGCGGTTGTGCCTCAGAATGTTCCCTTTGATTTCCCATTCACGGTTGCTGAAACAGTGCTTATGGGCAGAAGCCCCTATCTCGGCCTTCTTGGTATTGAAAGAAAGAGGGATTATGAGATTGCGGAGCAGGCCATGGAGTTCACGGATATCAGGCATCTCGCCGGCAGACGTCTGGATCAGCTGAGCGGCGGTGAGCGGCAAAGAGTGATAATTGCCAAGGCCATATGCCAGGAGCCGGATATTATCCTCCTTGACGAACCCACTGCATCTCTCGATCCTGCGCATCAGATTAATGTAATGGATCTCATGCAGCGCTTCAGGCGGGAGAGGAATACAACCATTGTCATGGTTTCCCATGATCTGAATCTGGCGGCAATGTATGGTGACCGGCTTCTTCTGCTCAAAGACGGGG
>JAHJJF010000084.1 GCA_018823135.1 Pseudomonadota bacterium | reverse complement strand
AGGTCAAACCCGCCAAGTTTCTTGATAGCCCGCGACAACGTATACGTGGTTGCCCAGGTATCTGCCCCGGCAAATGCCCGGTCTGATACAAGCACAGCCTCATCAGCGCCGCAGGCCACTGCATCCCGCAAAACTTCCGCAGCCTGAGGCGGCCCCATGGTTATCACGGTTACCGTACCGCCGAATCTTTCCTTAAGCCTGACACCTTCTTCCAAGGCATGGCGGTCATAGGGATTCATTATACTTTGAACCCCTTCGCGGGCCAGGGTGTTGGTCTTCGGGTCAAGCCTGACATCCTTGGCATCAGGAACCTGTTTTACACAAACAACGATTTTCATAATTGTATTGGCTGCTGTTCGCTTTCCAGTCGCGTTTGATTATTACGAGACAGTTATAGTTTACGCATCTACAATCAGTCCGAGTTTTTTTTCGATACCTTTGACTTTCAGAATTTATGACTTTATATCCGCAGGTCTTGATTTAACTCTTTGGGATAAAAGATACACTGATTTTTCGCCGAAAAAACGTTTTTTTCAACACAGCTGAAAAACTTTTTCCCGAACAGGAAAACTTAACCGTTCTTCCTGGTATATTCCTTATTCAATTCCTGGCCGATTACATTCCGCTGAATCTGGTTCGTTCCTTCATAAATCTGCAGAATTTTCGCATCGCGCATCATCTTTTCAACGGGATAGTCACGCATGTACCCATAACCGGCCAATATCTGGACAGCATCCACTGAAACCTTCATGGCCATATCCGTTGCAAAAACCTTACACATTGACGATACTTTGGATACGCCGGTCTTGTGCGCATCAATATGCTTTGCGGTACCATAAACCAGTGCCCGTGACGCCTCGACCTGAATGGCCATATCGGCGAGCATGTGCTGTACTGCCTGAAACGAAATAATCGGTTTACCGAACTGGACCCGCTGTTTAGCATAAGTCACCGCTTCATCAAGCGCAGCCTGTCCCAGACCGACACCAAGAGCGGCAATGCCGGGTCTTGAAAGATCCAGGGTTCTCATAACTGTAATGAAACCGGAACCAACCTTGCCGATCAGCCGGTCCTTGGGAATTCGGCAATCTTTAAAAATCAGTTCACGGGTGGATGAAGCGCGGATGCCGAGTTTCTTTTCTTTCGGGCCGTAAGTAAATCCCGGATCAGTATCTTCAAGAACGAACATGCTGGCACCACGTGGCCCCTTGGTTCGGTCGGTAATCGCAATAATCGAATAAATCTGCGCCTCCCCGCCGTTGGTAATCCATTGTTTCGTGCCGTTGATAACCCATTCATCGCCATCCAGCACCGCAGTAGTCTGAATACCTGAAGCATCACTGCCGGCATTTGCTTCGGTGAGACCAAAAGCGCCACTTTTTTTGCCCGTGGCAACATCAGGGAGATATTTCTGTTTCATCTCATCGCTGCCGGAAATCAAAATAGGATAAACACCCAAGGCGCTGGCGGCAAAGCTTGTGGCGATACCGACGCACCCCCTGCCGAACTGCTCCAGGGCAAGGACCATGTCAAAACAACCGCCGCCGTAACCGCCGTATTCTTCTGGAATATAAAGACCAAAAAGATCTGCCTGGGCTATTGCCCCAAGGATTTCTTTGGGATACTCCTCTTTTTCATCAAGTTCCACCCGCTGCGGAATAATCATTTCATCAGTAATCTGACGAGCTACATCAACAATCATCTGTTGTTCTTCGCTCAAGAAATAATCCACTCTACTCACCTTTTGTTATAGGGTTATCAGCCGTATGGTTAATGATAAACCACGTTTTCGCCACATGGATTTAAAAAAACAAACCGCCAGAGTCTCATCGACAAAATTCAAAAATATACAAGCCGGCTAAAGAATCGCCTGCAGAATTAACCGCTATCGTTACCACTTGATAATAGAAGAACCCCACGTAAAACCGCTGCCGAAAACACAAAGAAGGAGGAGATCACCCTGCTTAAGACGCCCCTCCCGGTTAGCTTCATCAATTGCAATTGCGACACTAGCCGCCGATGTATTACCATATTTATAAACATTTATGTAGAATTTTTCCGAAGATATTCCCATCCTGTCGGATAAACCCTTTAAAATCCGCATGTTAGCCTGATGCGGAATTACTATATCCACATCATCGGTGGAAATCCCTTCTGAATCAAGAATCTTCTTGACTGAATCTTCCATGGCTCGAATGGCATTTTTAAAAACTTCGGGTCCGACCATCCTTATATAGGGTCCCTCATAATCATCCCTTTGAAGATCCGGATTCATAGAAGGAATACTATCCATATATAATAAATTCGCAAGCCTGCCGTCGGAAAAAAGTTTGCTGGCAATTAATCCACGCCCCTGATCATTGCCGGTGACCACACAAGCCCCCGCGCCGTCACCGAATAATATGCAGGTATTCCGGTCTTTCCAGTTAACCCTGGTGGAGAGATTCTCGGCGCCGATGACCAATATCTTCATATCGGGCGTGCATCGTATATACTTATCAGCCAGGTCAAGACCGTAGAGAAAACCGGAGCAGGCGGCGTTCAGATCATAAGCAAAGGCATTGTATGCGCCGATTTCCTTTTGCACCAGGCAGGCACAGGAGGGCATGCCCATCTCGGCGGTTATGGTTGCAACGACTATCAGATCAATTTCATCTGCGGCAAGCCCAGCCATTTCAAGGGCCTTATTTGCGGCGGCAGCTGCAAGCTTTGAAGTCTCCTCGCCTTTGCCGGCAATTCGTCTTTCCTTAATGCCGGTCCGACTTGTGATCCATTCATCGGAAGTGTCCACCATCTTTTCCAGGTCGACGTTGGAAAGAACCCTCTTAGGAAGCGCGGAACCTGTGCCGATTATCACCGCCCTTGAAATCATTGGACTCCCCCATCATCGGGAAGGCCTGAATCGTCAAACGATATTTTCTCTCCATAATCGCTTTCCCGCAAAAGATTGAGAATATGGTCGTTGACATTATTGCGCACGAGTTCTGCGGCCACGCCAATGGCGTTCTTTATTGCCAGGGCGTTGGATCTTCCATGACAGACAATGCCGTTGCCGTTTAATCCAAGCAGCGGTGCGCCACCGTATTCCGCGTAATCAATTCTTTTTCGCAGATTTTTAAAAGCGCCACGGGCCAGCAGATATCCCATTTTTGCAGCAAAAGACTTATTGATTTCATCCCGGAGCATTGAGACCACCGCTTCGGCAAGCCCTTCGCTCAATTTCAGACAGACGTTACCGACAAACCCGTCGCAGACAATTACATCGACATCTCCCTGAAAGGTATCACGCCCCTCAACATTGCCGACATAATTCAGCGAACTGTTTTGAAAAAGTTCGTGGGATTTCTTGGTGAGAATATTTCCCTTGCCCCCTTCTTCACCGATACTCAATAAACCAATCCGGGGTTTTTCAACTCCGAACAGTATCTTTGAAAAGGCCGCGGCCATGACGCCAAACTGGAAAAGATGCTGAGGTCGACAGTCAACATTAGCCCCGACATCCATCATTACCACCGGCCCTTTCAGGGTGGGGAAAATACTGGCTATTCCAGGCCTGCTTATTTTTTTAAGACGGCCTAAGAGCATGACAGCGGCAGCCATTGTCGCACCGGAATTCCCAGCACTGACAACCGCCCCGACTTTCTGCTGTTTCTGGAGATTAAAGGCCTGAACGATGGAAGAATTCTTTTTTTTCCGGACAGCATCAATGGGTGATTCATTCATGGAAATGACTTCAGGGGCATGAAAAACACTGATCCCCGAGTCCTTTCCCTGATGTTTTTTTAGCGCATCATGAATGAGATTTTCATCACCTAGAAGTGTCACTTCAAGGTCCATCTCGTTTACAGCCTGAACAGCGCCGGCAACCAGCTCATCCGGCCCCCTGTCGCCCCCCATGGCGTCCAGTGCAATTTGCACCATCATTCACCTATTCCAGGTCATCCTCATTGAGTTTAACTATGGACTTGCCCTTATAGGTTCCGCAACCGGAGCACAGTGTGTGGGGCAATTTAGGTTCGCCGCATTCTGGGCAGGATGAAACAGTTGGTGCGGTAAGGCCGTCATTGGCACGACGCTTCCTGGTTCTAGAATGTGAATGTCTTCTTTTTGGTAATGCCATTATCAATCCTCCTTTCGGATATATATCTTGTCATTAATTTTAAGAATTTTAATTGGTTTTCCGGGAGATATTTCTCCACAGGATTTAATTCATTTTTTTAACTGCGCAAGCACAGTGAAGGGTGTTATTTTAGCCTTGCTCTCACATGAGCAGACCTGGACGTTGATGTTCGATCCGCATTGACTGCAGATCCCCCTGCATTCTTCATTACAGAGTTTTTTCACGGGTAAAGCCAACAAAATCTGCTGATCCAGCAATTCAAATACGTCGATAACCGGCTTCTCAAGGAACATGACATCCATTTCATTTGAACCCAGCAAATGTTCCTCAATGGATTGACCAGTCGAACTGCTTGCAACAAGTTCTGCAACCATACGAAAATCAGGAATCGGTCTGAAACTAAAAGCTTCAAGACAACGGTCACAGGACAATTGCAATTCAACGTCTATGTAACCCGATACAAAAACGCGACAGCCACGTCTCTCAAGAAAAATCCATGAACGGACCGCACCGGTTCGCTTAAGATCACGGTCCGGGAACCAGGACTCGTCCTCAATTTCAATCCGCAAACCATCTTCGGGTATTTCATCAAATTTAACAAGCACTTATCCACCCATAGACCAGGGAGTTATTGTTAAATTGTAAACCGATGGAATATAAGAGATTTTAAATCAATGTCAAGTTATTTCCCACAGCTCAATGCAATTACTATTGGATTGAGCAAACGAGAAATCTGTAATAATTTTCAATAAAAATGCCCAAAACCTGTTGTGGAATACGCTCCGAGTTTGTGCAGAAGTATTTCTACAGGGATGAAAATCTTGAGGGGGCCACCCAAACTTGATGCAATCTGACAAAATTTCGCCTTTCTTGACAAGACCAAATAAAATCAATATGTTAGACAATTCAACACAGATCACAATCGAGCTTCGGAGTGTCGCAAAGCTCGCTTATCTGCGAATATGGCAATCAAATTATTCGGAAATCTGTTCGACTTTTCCTTTAAGCCGTTTCAGAAGACCGGCATACTCTTCCTTTGCAATAATCTGTGCAAACTCAGCCCGGTAGTTTTTAATCAGGCTGACCTTTTCTATGATAACGTCGTAGACGAGCCAGTTGTCACTATTTTTCTTAAGTTTATAATCAACCGACATTTCCTGACCGTTCTTTGAAAAAACGCTGGAAACCAGCGCTTTATTGCCCTTGATTAATTCATCCTGAAAATTCACCTGCTCATCCGAATAGGCTTCAACCCTGCCGATATATCGATTTTCAAGGATCTTTTTAAACAGATCGATAAATTCTTCCTGCTCTTTCTTGTTTCTTTTGTCCCATTCAGAACCCAAAGCCAGACGCGTCATTTCCTCGAAATCAAAACGTTTGTCGACCTCGATCAATATTTTTTCCCGCCGCTCCTGATTCTTATCCGGAGACTTGAGGGTTTCATCCCTGAGAACCGTCAATATATTATCAACCGTTAATCGTATCTGCCCCAAAGGAGGTATCTCCTGTTTTGCTTGGGCAGTTGTCCCGAATAACATGAAAAGGCAGAGCATCAGTAAAAGCATCTTCATAATCTTTACACAACAATTCCTGTACGGGTGTTTCATTGTAACATTCCTTTATACATTAGTCAGCGGGCCTGCGGAAAGCCAGCAAAGGTCTTAAATTATAAATTATTCCGTAATCTTCCCGCGGCGATACTGCAGATAAACATCTCGAACAGCAATATATGGATCAAATGAATCTTCTTTAATCGTCTCGTATTTGCCGATGTTCAAGGAGGTCTTGTTAATCCTCTTAACACTTTCAGCGCCATAGCCCGCCAGTGGTTCAGACAAGGCAAGATAAGAAATGGGGTTCAAAAAATAATCGCCGCTCAGGCCGATGGTATCGCGCAGATTTGAAGGGCCCAGAATCGGCCAGCAGAAGTAAACAGCATCGCCAACCCCATATAATCCCAGAGTCTGGCCAAAATCCTCCTGGCTTTCTTCAAGCCCGAGCCAATCCTTGGCCGGATCAAAAAATCCTACTATTCCCACCGTTGAATTCACCAGAAAACGGGTCAGCTCCACTCCGGAATCTACTAATTCCCCCTGGAGAAAACTGTTGGCAAATCGCACCGGCATCATCAAATTACGGAAAACATTACTGATGCCGACCCGGCCGACCTGCGGCATCACAAAAGCATACCCTTGGGATACGGGTTTTAATAACCAGAAATAAAACTTATCGTTAAAGTAAAAAAACGCCCGGTTGACCGGTTCCAACGGATCAACCCAGAGACTCTCCTGGACATTTTCACTTGCATCATTATATTCGTCTTCAAAGGGATCGACCCAATCCTCTTCACCTAACGATTCATTTATTGACAAATCAACGCTTTCATCCTCTGCAGCAAATGCAGCAGGCAATGAAACAAACATGACGGCATAAAAAATCAGCCCGCAAAAAAAAACTATGCCCCAACCCCTTATTCTTAAATCCATTAACTAATTAAAACCTGTGGGAATAAATTATCATCGAGAAACAGCCCATTTTACAAGCGTATACAGAAAACAAAATAACCCGTAATATATTGACGGGTCAAGAAATAGTTCCCGATTACGAGTCCGATCCATATATTAAATCAATACCCCTCGTCAATCCTTCTTTTCTCAGTATATTGATCTCTTACGCTCCAGTCTTCTTTATCTCTTCGCCGATTATTCCTCCATCTGAAATGATATCAACAAGTTGCCAACTAATCTTTTCATTTTTTATCCTTGTCTTCTCTTTCCCGTCCAGCTATTGTTACAGACAATATGCCGACTGATCCGGCTCAATCAAACACTATTATTGCAGATATTTCCTATGGGCTCTTTTTTTATACGTATTTACGATAAACTCATTCTTGAGCGACCGGTTGTTTCTCTTCTGGTGACCCTTGCCATAATCGGCTTTTTTGTTTTCAAGATACCCGAATTCAAGCTCGACGCATCTGCTGATTCTCTGGTGCTTGAAAACGATTTTGCCCTGCGATATCATCGCCAGATCACCGAACGCTACGGCACAAATGATGTCCTGGTGCTGACCTACTCCCCCAAGCAGGATCTTTTCAGTAAAAATTCCCTCGCTGATTTGAAATCATTCCGTAATGAACTGAAGACACTTGACGGCGTCGCCTCGCTGGTCACCATTCTTGACGTCCCGCTGCTTTTCAGTTCCGATGTTTCCCTGGGAGATCTGCTGGATACTGAAAAAATCAAGACTCTGGAAGATCCGGGCCTTGATATGGATGCCGTCAAATTAGAACTGCGCGACAGTCCGCTGTACCGAAACCGTCTGTTGAGCCAGGACGGACAGACCACAGCGATTTTGATCAATCTTCTCCCGGATGCAAAATACCGGAACTTATTGAAAACCCGTTACAAGCTCCGCGAAAAAAAATACGACAGCCAAATTTCTCCTGATGAAGAAAACCAACTCCAGGAAGTGTCTGAAGAGTTCCGCCGGCATCTGACAGTAGTAACCAAGAAGCAGAATGAACTTGTCGGCGCCATACGACAGGTGATGGGCAAATACCGGCCAAACGCCCAGGTCTTTCTCGGGGGGGTGCCGATGATCGTCACCGACATGACCGCCTTTATCAGAAACGACCTTATCGTCTTCGGCATCGGCGTTTTCTTCTTCCTGCTCATCACCCTGGCGATCATCTTCCGCAAACCGCGCTGGGTAATTCTGCCCATGCTTTGCTGTCTTGCCGCAGGCCTGACGATGATCGGTTATCTTGGCTACGCCGACTGGCGGGTAACAGTTATTTCATCAAATTTCATCTCCCTGATGCTGATTTTCACCATGTCGCTCACCATTCATCTGATCGTCCATTATCGCGAACTCCATGCACAAATGCCCGATGCCGACCAGCGAACCCTGGTCCGTGAAACAGTACGCCTCAAAGTGATTCCCTGCCTGTATACCTCCCTCACCACCATTGTCGCATTCATATCTCTTCTGGTCAGCGACATCCGCCCGGTAATGGATTTCGGCTTGATGATGACCATCGGACTGATCGTTTCCTTTATTCTTTCTTTTGTACTCTTTCCTGCCACCGCCGTGCTTCTCGCCAAAGGCTCCGAGGAAACCCAAAATACCAAAAAAAAATCCAGGCCCCCGTTTACGCTGTTTTTTGCACGAATCACCGAAGCCCATGGCGGGAAAATTCTTATAGCGAGCATAATCCTTACGATTGTCAGCGGCATCGGCATCTCCAAACTCAAAGTTGAAAACCGCTTTATAGATTATTTCCGAGAAAGAACCGAGATCTATCAGGGAATGAAACTCATTGACCAGAAACTGGGCGGCACAACCCCCCTTGATCTGATAATCGACTTTAAGGCCGTCACGGCAAAGCAGGAGTCTGATGAAATCGACCCGTTTGATGAATTAGGAGATAAGGACGACGAAACCGCATGGTTCGCCTCATCCTTCCGAATGGAACAGATCGAAAAAGTTCATGATTATCTCGAAGATTTCCCCGAAATCGGCGAGGTTTTGTCAATCGCCACTGCAATGAAAATCGCCAGACGCCTCAATGACAATACATCTCTTGAAAATTATGAAATCTCTCTGCTGCACAAGAAAAGCCCTGAAAACATCCGGAAACTTCTGATTGACCCCTATGTCTCAGAAGACATTCCCCAAGCGCGGATTACCATGCGGGCAACCGAGACCGACAAAAATCTACAGAGAAAAGAGCTGCTTGAAAACATCCGGGGTTTCGTAAAAAAAGAGCTGGGTTTGAGCGACGACCAGATCCATTTCACCAATATGTTCGTCCTCTATAACAACATGCTGCAAAGCCTCTACCGTTCACAGATTCTCACTATCGGCATGGTATTCCTGGGGATCGTATTGATGTTCATGGTGCTTTTCCGCTCGCTGCTGGTTGCGCTGATTGCCATAGTCCCGAACCTGCTGCCCGCTGCAATGGTACTGGGAACCATGGGCCTGTTCGGCATCCCCCTGGACATGATGACCATCACCATTGCCGCGATAACCATCGGCATCGCGGTTGACGACACCATCCATTATATACATCGGTTCAAAGCGGAATTTCCCGTTGACCGGAATTATCTGGCTACGGTCTACCGATGCCACGGCAGTATCGGTAAAGCCATGTACTATACATCATTGACGATTATCATCGGCTTTTCCATCCTGATCATGTCCAATTTCATCCCGACCATCTATTTTGGAATCTTTACCGGATTCGCCATGGTCGTGGCCCTGCTTGCGGCACTTACCCTGTTGCCGCAACTGATAATCCTCCTGAAACCCTTTGGCCCGGAACAGGTAAAAACTGAAAATCCCTAACCCGAATAAATTTCCCGGGAAAGAAATCCTGTTGCTGCGGAACAATTTTATTGAAAAACACTCATTAATCACATATCAAGTTATCGAATCAGCAAACCAAACCTTCAACAAATAACAGGCGCAAAACAAAATGAAACCATTGGTAATCACTGGAATTTTTCTTTCGATACTGTTCATCATGACCTCCCCAGCAACCTCCTTTGTCAAGGACGGCTGCGGCACAGGAGAATGCAAGGATTGCCACAACTTAACCAAAGAAGAGGCTGTAACGCTTCTCAACGATAAATCCATTGAGGTCATGGACATTACCTTCAGTGAAGTGCCCGGACTATGGGCCGTGGACATCAAGCAGCGGGACAAGACCATTCCCATTTATATTGATTTCTCCAAACAATATATACTCACCGGATCAATCCTCAGGTTGAACAACAAAACAGATGTCACCCGCGACAGATTCATCCGCCTGAATAAAATTGACATCACTCAGGTTCCGTTGGATAAAGCCATAATCATCGGGAACCCGAATGCACCAAAAAAAATCATTGTGTTTGATGATCCGGAATGCAGTTACTGCATGAAAATCCACTCTGAGATGAAAGCCGTGGTTGAGAAAAACCCTGATATTGCCTTTTTCATTAAAATGTTTCCGCTGCAATCTCACCCAAAGGCGTATGAAAAGGCCAAAACCATCATCTGCAAAAACTCTGCACAATTACTGGAAGACAGCCTTGCCGGCAAAGAAATCCCTCCTCCGGACTGTGATACCGACGAAATTGACAAGAACATTGCCCTGGCGCTGAAAATCGGTGTCCAATCAACCCCGACATTGATCTACCCCGATGGTCGCGTAATCCCCGGCTATAAACAGGCAGAGATGATTATCCAGTTGATGGAAGAAGACGAAAAACAGGGTAAGAAGAAGT
The DNA here is from genome assembly GCA_018823135.1 of Pseudomonadota bacterium. Classification (NCBI taxonomy): domain Bacteria; kingdom Pseudomonadati; phylum Pseudomonadota; species Pseudomonadota bacterium. The sequence continues at coordinate 44,475 of JAHJJF010000084.1, read as the reverse complement.
AAAAATCCGGACACCGGGCCAGAAGGCACAGAGTAATAACTGGCCTTGACCTGGATAGGTTCGCGAGAGTTACGAGACTCAGGGAGGACCAGGTGTTCTAATCTGAAAAAAAACAGAAAGTTGGTGTGTAAATACTCATGAAAGCCTTTTAAATTTTATTGAATGATCCATTTGGCAAGGTCAAAAATCTGACCTCCTTTTACCTTCCGACATCTTTTTTCATTGCTTTTTCCTTCAACTTATCGCATATTCTTGCGCGCTACAGCCAGATAAACAAATTTCCTATTTGATTTCAGAAAGTTACGCATGATCGGCACAAGCAATAATCCCTGCCTCGAATGCGGCGCCTGCTGCGCCTCCTACCGGGTCTCTTTTTACTGGTCTGAGGCAGGAGAGGACGTTAGCTGTGTACCAATTGAACTGACCGGCCAGTTATCGCATCACCGCGCCTTCATGCTCGGGACAAACGGCCAGAATCCACGCTGTAAAGCCTTAATGGGGATCATCGGTAAAAAGGTCCACTGTGCCATCCATTCCCGGCGCTCATCGGTCTGCCGTAACTTTATCTCCTCATGGCAGGACGGCAGACCACAACCGGACTGTGACAAAGTCCGCGCCAGATTTAATCTGGACCCTCTTCAACCACACCACTGGCAACCCGACAACCCGACCCCCCTGCCCATCGCCGCCTGAAAAAATTGCTTCTATCATGAGCCGCCGGACAGACCTGGTGCGTTACTACTCTTCACGCCGCCTTGGGACGGAGCTGATGTGAGCCGCGCAATTCTGTATAAAGCTGTTGCCGCCAGTTCTCGGCCAGGTCAACATTCATCTCAAGATTGGCAAGCACCGACTCTCCTTCCGGCAGATGCTCGGCCGGGCATTCCGGCGAGAGACCAGTGAGCCTGGCCTCGTTGAACTCCATGGGGTGCAGGCGGCAAACCAGTGGCCTGATATGTTCCGGCAACAGGCAACCGGTATCGGTCAGGAAGCAACAGATACCGGGCCGGGTGTATTTCAGAACTCTTCGGGTGCCGTTTAACTGCAGTGTATAGTTGTTCCAGTTAGGGTCGTCGTCCTGGTCAAGATAGGCGACGGTCTGCGGGAGTCGCGTTTCAAAAAAATCCCATGATCCGGTATGGGCGGCAATTCTTTGCAGATCCCCATCACTGACCAGTATATCGCGGCAGACACAGCATGATTTGCCCTGCCCGGCACAAATCGCACATAAACGCATAATGTTCCTCACAGTAGTATATTATAAGTGTTTGAAAACTGCCCTAAAAGCCGATACAAAGCAAAATCTGCCACGTCCAAAACCCACGGCAGGTGACATTAAAGTCAAATCGCCATGAACACGGTATCAGCTGGTTTAGAGAATTTAAGGAAACTTGTGAAACTCACCCTCGAACAAGTGTAAGTATTTCATCAGCAAAAAAAGTTTATTACAATGTTTATTGCAATTATTTGTGATGATTGCGAGAAAATAGCTCGGCGCGACAGGTTTGTCAATGGATTCCATATCAACACCTCCACATTCTCAGGACTGCAAATTTTCCATCAAATGCAATTGGGCGTCAGAGATTGATTGTGCCTCCGGAATGGATGATTTCTGTCATATTTGACTGGGTTCCAGATGACTTGCAAATGCGCATGAGGCGCCTTCCCAGCATGATCAAGTTTGAGGTTGACAGTCCTCAATATAATCGATAATAAGTCACTAAAGGAAACAGGCAGTTCGCCAACACGCGCCCTGAATGATTTCATTGAAAACCAACAATTCCGGCGCCGGGTTGTCCATAGCCACCGCCATGCAACCGTTCCTGATCAACGTTGGCCACCAGGCCCGATTCATACCATGCTGAGACTGACAGAACTCAAACTTCCCCTTGACCATAGTGATGCCGACCTCAGGAAGGCAATCACCATGCGGCTTGGCATCCAGCCAGACGATCTCATCAGCTATAAGATTTTCCGTCGCGGCGTTGATGCGCGAAAATCTCACGCCATCGTCTTCATATTCACCCTTGATGTTGAGGTGGCCAATGAGGCCGACATCCTGACGCGATTCGAGGGCGACCCGCATCTCAGGCAGGCACCGGACACCACCTATCATTTTGTCGCCCGTGCTCCCAGGGATGCGCTCCCGACCCGGCCGGTAATCATCGGCATGGGACCATCCGGCCTTTTTGCCGGGCTGGTCCTTGCCCAGTCCGGATTCCGGCCGCTGCTTCTGGAGAGAGGCAAGGCGGTGCGGGAACGCACCAAGGACACCTTCGGTCTGTGGCGCAAAGGCATCCTTGATCCGGAATCAAATGTGCAGTTCGGCGAAGGCGGGGCCGGGACATTTTCCGATGGCAAGCTGCACACCCAGATCAAAGATCCCAAGCATTACGGCAGAAAAGTCCTGGAAGAATTTGTCCAGGCCGGGGCGACGCCGGAAATTCTCTATGTCAGCAAGCCGCACATCGGCACTTACCGGCTGGTGGGCATTGTCGAACAGATGCGTGCCACCATCCAGGCGCTGGGAGGAGAATTTCGCTTCCAGAGCCGGATGGATGATATCGATATCGAAAACGGCCAGGTGCGCGGTATCGTGTTGGCAAGCGGCGAACACCTCGCCACCAGTCATCTTGTTCTCGCCATCGGCCACAGTGCCCGTGACACCTTTGAGATGCTCCACAGGCGCGGCATATCCATGGAGGCGAAGCCATTTTCCATCGGCTTTCGCATCGAGCACCCGCAATCACTCATCGACCGCAGCCGCCACGGGAAAAATGCCGACAACCCGCTACTCGGCGCCGCAGACTACAAACTGGTCCATCACGCCGGCAATGGCCGGTCGGTATACAGCTTCTGCATGTGTCCGGGCGGCACTGTAGTTGCCGCCACTTCCGAACCCGGTCGAGTGGTGACCAACGGCATGAGCGAATATTCGCGCAAGGAGCGAAACGCCAACAGCGGCATCGTGGTGGGCATTTCTCCGGCTGACTATCCTGGCGGTCCACTTGCCGGTATGGAGTTTCAACGCTTCTGGGAATCGCGGGCCTTTGAACTGGGCGGCAGCAACTATCAGGCTCCGGCACAGCTGGTGGGCGATTTTCTGGCCGGCCGTCCTTCCACCCAGCTTGGCTCGGTGCAGCCCTCCTATACCCCCGGTATCCACCTCTGCGACCTCAGTGCCGCTTTGCCGGATTACGCCATCGAGGCCATCCGCGAGGCCCTGCCCGCCTTTGCCAAACAAATTGAAGGCTTTGATCTGGCTGATGCCGTACTCACCGGGGTGGAAACGCGCACCTCGTCACCGGTCCGCCTCACCCGTAACGCCGCTGATCTACAGAGCATCAACACCAAAGGGTTGTATCCCACCGGCGAAGGCGCAGGCTATGCCGGGGGCATCCTCTCCTCGGCCGTGGACGGCATCAAGGTTGCCGAAGCCGTGGCCATAAGCCTGCTGGATTGCTACGGTCAGGACGAGCACACCGAGTAACCTGCATAAATGATTATCGACTCGCAAACCAACACGCAGACCACAGACCAGACAAACTCCTCTTTTCTGATCTTTCCGCCCTTTGCCGATCCCACCTGGACGTATGTGGGACTACCGACTCTCAAAGGATATCTGCGCCAACGTGGGATCAGCGTTGCGTTACGGGATTATAATATTGAGGGCCTTTACTTTCTCCTGGCCGCTGAAACCATGGAGGGCTGGCAACAGAAGCTGACGGCCCGATTTCATGAGTTAAACAGCCGCAAACGCCTGACTTTATATGAACAGATGGAGTATCGGCGCGTTGCCGAGGCACTTCCCCTTTGCCGGGATTTATCCCAGTGCCTCTCCGTCATGAAGGACCCTCAGCAATTCTATCATAAAAAAACCTATCTCCGGGCCCGTGACGGTTTTGAAGAACTTTTTCAGGTGATGGAAGCGGTCTGTTTCCCCTTCCGGTTCAGCTTCAACCGGGCCGACCACCTGGTGGCTCCCTGGGATTTCAATCTCCTAGAGGATTATATTGCGGAGAAGCGCAGTCCCTTTGACCAATTTTATCGGCGGCAACTGAGCAACCTTGGCAATCCCCGGTTTATCGGCATTTCCCTCACCTTTGTCTCCCAGATCCCCGAGACCTTTTACCTCTGCCGGTTAATCAAGGAACAGTTCCCTGCTTGTTTCCTGATGCTGGGCGGTCCATGCATTGATCAGATTGTGGGCAACAGCGACACGAAAACAGTCAACCGGATCTTCGATTATGTGGACGCCGTTGGCATGCAGGAAGGGGAGAAAACCCTGGAACAGCTCCTGCCGCTGTTGGACGCTGAAAGTCAGGAGGCGGAATGTTTCGCCGCCATCCCAAATCTTATGATGAAAGGAAGGGCTCCTGGAACCCTTATCCGCAGCCCCGCCTTGACCTTTGACCTTGCCGATGCGGCAACCCCCGACTATGCCGACCTTGAACCTGACCGTTATCTCGCTCCTGACCGGATGCTGTTGTACAGCCCGACCAGGGGCTGCTACTGGAACAAATGCTCATTCTGCAGCTATGGTTTTAATCAATCAGGCCGCCACAGCTACCGTGAAATTCCAGTGGAACGGGCGGTTGCCGACCTGCAGATTCTGCAGGAAAAATTCGGCGTAACGAATTTTTATCTCTCCGCCGATGTCCTTTCTCCGGCCTATGCCCTGGCCCTGGCCCAGAGGATCATCGACCAGGGCCTTGATATCCGCTGGTCAACCGACCTTCGCATCGAATCATCCTATACCCCGGAACGCTGCCGTCTGCTTTACCAGGCCGGACTTCGGGCCGTTGCCTTCGGCATCGAAAGCGGTTCTGATCGGGTCCTGCGTCTGATGAACAAAGGCATCGATACAGGCCTGATCCGCCGGATTAATCGTAATTTTCATCAGGCCGGGATTTCTACAAGCTGGATGACCTTTCTCAATCATCCCGGCGAAACGGAGCTGGAAGCGGCTGAGACCCTTGCCCTTATCGATGAGCAAAGCGGGATGGTCGACCAATTCATTGCCGGTGAGTTCAACCTCACCCCCGGCTCACTTATTTCCTGCCATCCGGAACAATACGGCATCGCTTCTGTTTACCATGCGCAAGGTGATATCTTCCGGCTTTTCCCCCTTTTCCGCATGGCCGGAAACAACTCTCAGTCGCCGGACCACGATCTGCTTGAAGAAAAAATCGACACCATCTCCCAACGCTACCATCTTGACCATTACCCCTGGGCAGGGGCGATCTCCACCCATCACTCCTTTCTCTGTCTGCTGCATTCCGGCCCGAGGGTTTTTGCCCATCCCTGGCAACAACCTGCCCCGGAAAAACGCTGCAAAGACGGTTCGTCGCCGCTTCACCTGAAATTCTCTCTGAAAGATTGCCGGAGGCGGGAGCAGGCCTTCATGAACCGGTATCTCACCGAGGCATTACAACCGAAGAAAAATGGTTCGGCCCCTTTGAGTTTTGATCATTTCCACAAGGCCCTGCAGAAAAAATAAGCAGAATTACCTCCAGCCCGCATTTCTTTGCAAAAAATCTTTGCATTTCCCCCTCTGTTGAGTGCTACCATAAAATATGGAAAGCAAATCGATGCAGAAATCAAATCCCCTGTCCCGGGAGGCTGCCGAAGCCCTGATTGCCCATAGCATGGGGCCGGAGCGTGTACCGAAGAAGTTTAAGATCATCACCGACACCAGCGACTTCTTCCAAGTCGAATATGACGATGTGATTGTCCTCGGCGCAACCCTTTACTGGGTCAAGCGCTATGAAAAGGAAGGCCGCTTCGGCCTGGATGATGAGCCGAAATACTGGGTAAGGCGAGCCATTGATCTCAACGACGGCTCAACCAAGATTCTGAAACTGGTCTTCCATGAAGAGTTTGAGACAAAAGTCGGCGAGGTCATGATCAGATGCTTTCGCAGCCCCAGAAAGGAGGCGCGCATCCTCGATCTGGTGGCCAAGCACAAGAACTTCATGCACGGCCACTGGGTCCTGGACTCGGCCGATAATATCGTGCGCATTCTGGAGTTCATTCCCGGCCAAACGTATGAGCAGATCATTGCCGACTACGGCGCCGACCATGAGGATTATTTTCATAATTATTTTCTGGAGGTCCTGGACCAATATATCGAACTGGTCACGGCCATTAAGTTCCTCCACGATCATGGCGAGAAGCACGGCGACATCCGGCGCGATCATATCATCCATGACAGGGAACTCAAGACTAACCGCTGGATCGACTTCGACTACAACTACATGCACGGTGAATCCATGTGGGGATTCGACCTGCAGGGGCTGGGCAATATTATTATCTTCCTGACCGGCCGCGGCGACGTCCTGGTGCCGGACCTGTATAACAACCAGCGGGACCTCTTTGACAGCCTCTGGGGCGAAGATCTCAACATCTCGTATAAAAACAGGGTGGCAAATCTCAAAAAAATCTACCCATATATACCTGACTCATTAAACAGAATTCTGCTTCATTTTTCCATTGGGGCAAAAATATTTTACGAGACCACGGGCCAGATGCTGGACGATCTGGCCAAGGCCCGGGAAGATGTAAGTAAAATTTCAGGGAGGAAATCATGAACAAACAAACCTTCAGTGATCTTGCGCGCCGGGATACCGAACGCCACCTGCTGGTGGCAGTCGATGAGTCTGACAATTCCAAACGGGCGGTGATGTATCTGGCCGATTTTTTCGGGGACAATAAAGACGTCTTTATCACTCTGCTTTCCATCATCCCGCAGCCTTCCGAAGATTATTTCAACAGCGAAGCCGAGCGTGCCAAGTGGTTAAAAGACAAAAAGAAAAAAATGGAAAAAATCATGACCGGCTACAAGGAAATCCTCACCGACGCAGGCTTTAAGGAAAATCAGCTCGAAACCAGGCTCTCGGTCCGACAGTGCGTATCCATCGGCGACGCCATCCTCGAAGAACAGGCCAAACTCCGATGTTGCATTGTGGTGGTTGGAAGGCGAGGACTGACTCACAATGAGGAGTTCGTTTTCGGCTCCACCTCCAACAAGATCCTGCATCATGCAAAAAACTGTGCGGTCATGGTAGTGGAATAAAATCACCGACTCAATCTAATGGACTCTTTGGAATTAATGGGGCTGCCCGGTACTTTTTTCTCAATTGGCTTAGATGAAAATCGAAAAAAGTATTCAATCCATTTTGTCCAATTGGGTATTCAGCGCGTCATACAACAGCTTGCGTATCTCATGAGCTCCCAGACCATTGACATCAATTATTACTTGCGGATGATACCAGAATGTATCATTTCCCGGGTCATAGAAAGGGTTAATGTCTTTGTATTTGACGGCGGATAATCCATGCCCTAGAAAATGTGAGTGAATATCAATAAGTTGCAGGTTGTTTTTTGCAGAAAATACAGCGAGTTTTGTGTTCAACTGATTAAGCAGAAAATACATTTTTAAATTGTTGGATCGACTCAGAAATTCATTTCGTGTGAAATCAAAACCCAGGCCATCAGTCGGGTCATAGATGTTCAGAAGAAAAATTATGATATCTTCATTCTGGCTGTTGAGATAGGTGATAAACTTTTCAAGTTCTAGAAGATTTTGTTCAAAATTAGCAATAAAGATATTTAATTCTGGTTTATTTGACTCATGTAACTTTGTTTTCAAAAACTGAACTAAATCATTTCCGCCAATACTGATAGTAACTAAATCAGGAATAATTTTTTTTGATTTGAATTCATCGATTTGATCATCTAAAAATCCTTCAAAAAGAGCCGCATCTTTTGCTAATGATATCAACTTCGCATCAGCAAAAAGAGTGAGCAAATCCTTACCAAAATAATAAGGAAATTTATCATTTAAGTTTTCTAACAATAAAGAAGATGCACCACAGTTACAATCTTCACCACCGGCCCATTTGTCGATAAGAATACTATCGCCGAGAGCAACATATATAAAACTGTCTTTTACTGAATTATCAGATTCTTTACTGAATAATGATTGAGTAAGAGTACATCCGTTCAATAACAAGAAAAATATTGCTACTGACATAATACTCATTGTTAATTTAAAAAAATTATCGCTTATTTCATATTTCTTGCAGGCAATAATATATATATTCATATGTCATATCGTTTTCAGCGTATAATTTCATCATGTTATAAATTAAGGTATCTGAGTTATAAAACTCACCCTTATATGATTTAATGACATACATGATTTGATTTAAATCTTTTTCTGAAAGTCCTTTATTTAAAAAACTTTCTTTAATGGTCTCATCCGGGATGGATGTACTTTTTGCATGCAATGACATCAGTGCTAAATACTTCTTTTCTGTTCTCTTATATAAATACATTGATTTTGAATAGTTGTTAATATATTTACTTGTTACATAGCCAATTCTTTCTAAATTTGAGGAGAAAGCAAAACTTGCTGGCGTAATCAAGCCTTTTTTTGTTTTATCATTATTACCGCCATAGCTCACCAGCAAATTTCTGAATTTATTAATTCTTAAATCTGATTGATTTGCTCGTATATTAACAATGTCGACAACTTTGCTGCCAACTGTTCTTACAATTTCCTCAGCTTGCAAGGTTTCCCATTTAGTTTCAGAAACTTCCTGCAAAATTTCATATATCAGTTCAGCACAATAATATAAGTTTTTATCTTTTTTATTATTATTAAATTGAAAGTCATAATCGAATTCTATATTTCGCGATAAATAATCATTTAACTTTAAAGTCATCGTGGATTTATCAATTTTTTCTTTTGGTCTTAATACAAGAGCATGAATAATTTTTGTAGTATCATCATCTTTTACCCAATCTTTTAAAGCTGATTTCCTGATTGAATTTTTCTCTTTATCATCATCCGGATGAATATCAACAACAAACAGATTTCCATCTTCCTCTAATATGATTCCACAATGGGAATATCCAGATAATGATGTAATTGCTACTGCAAACGATTTCATATTATCTGTTAATCTTAATACAATATCTCCAGTTTTTATTGGTATATCATTATGTATCAACTGTACATATATGCTATTATTAACACTATTAATACTTATATTAGGTATAATCCATTTCTGGTCACTATCATCAGGAAGATTTCTAAAAATTTCAGTTTCTTTTGCTGTCAGTGAAAACAAATTATCCTTATCCTTATAATTAACAATACTTTCTTTCCCGGATCTTTCGGGCTGTTTGCTTTGATGGATTAAAGAACAACCATTCCCCATAAATATCAGTACCATTAAAACAATAAATCTTTTCATCCATTCCTCATCCGTTACAATTGATAGGTGCTGACAACGAGCAGCCCATTAGACAATATATATTTAACCGGTTATATCTCTTAGTCAAAGAATTAATTTGGGGAGAAATAATTGCTGCAAATCTTTCAAGCTCCGTTAAGGAGTTTTCCAAGGGCCCAGCTTGACTTTTGTGATATGGATCGTGGAAGTCCGGCAAAAATCCCAGATGAAATCATAGGAACCAAATTGAATCTTCCGGGAACCACATAAATATTGGACGTCGGCAATTTTCTTGAAAATGCGTACATCACGAAGCATCCAAAGCCTGTCGCACCGTTCTTGCCAATTCCTTGTTGTCCACCGGTTTCATGATAAATGCGCTGATGCCGAGAGTATTTGCCTTGTCTGCATCTATTTTTGAACTATAACCAGTACACATTATAATCGGGAGGTTCGGCCTTATTTTCAGTAATTCCTTTGCCAGTTTTTCGCCTGTCATGTAGGGCATGGTTTGATCTGTGATAACAAGATCATAGGCATTGGGGGCAGACCGGAAAAGCTCGAGAGTTTCAACGCTGCTTGTCATTGCAGTCGTCTGATACCCCAACATTTCTAATCGTTTCTGGGTAAGCGTCGAAATGCTGGGTTCATCATCAACAATAAGAATATGCTCCTTGCCCACGGGAAGAGGGCTGGTATCAGGGGCAATGGCCTCAACTTCATCCATAATTTTCGGGAAAAACAGCTTAAATGCAGTTCCTTGCCCAGGAGTACTCTCAACAGTAATCAACCCTTCATGGCTGCGAACAATTCCATGCACTACAGCCAAGCCCATGCCTGATCCTTTGCCGACCTCTTTTGTTGTAAAGTATGGATCAAATATTCGATCAAGAAGTTCTTTTTCAATGCCGGAACCAGTATCCCTGACTTCCAGCAAAATGTAAGACCCAGGCCTATGGTTTATATCATTTCCCAGATCAGCAATAGTCAGATCAACTTCACGCAAATCAAGAGTTAAAATTCCTCCGTCTTTTTCCATGGCATGGGCGGCGTTAGTACAGAGGTTCATGAGAACCTGATGAATTTGAGTCGGATCAGCTAATATTGATCCACAATCAGGATCAACGTTGAGCTTGATCTCAATAGTCGTTGGGATTGAGGCCCGCAGGAAATTCAAAGTCTCTTGAATTAATAGAGGAATTTGTACGGGGATTCGGTTTTGTTCGGCTTTACGGCTGAAGGCTAATATCTGTTTCACCAGGTCTTTCGCACGATTACCAGCTTTTAAAACCTCTTCAATCTGAAATTTTGCCGGACTCCACTCTGGAATGTCATCACGAGCCATCTCAGTGTAGCCAAGGATTGCCGCAAGAATATTGTTAAAATCGTGCGCTATCCCCCCGGACAATGTGCCGATGGCTTCCATTTTTTGCGTATGACGGAGTTGAGCTTCAAGACGATTTTTTTCTGTAACGTCCTCCAACACGGCAAGGGAACGAACTATATTTCCTTCTTCATCCCTTTCAGCCGCTGCTGAAAGAAGAACATCCATCTCCTCCCCATTTTTTTTCACGAAGGTAAATGTAATATCATTTAAGTGCCCTTTCTGCAAAAATTCCGGCAGCACTTTTTCAGAAGCGTAACGCCTTGATTCTTCAGTAAGAAAATCGATGGATTTGCGGCCAATCACTTCATCTTTCTGATATCCGAGTTTTTCAAGCCAGGTCTCACTGACATCGATCAGCTGACCATTCCGGTCAATGGAATGCAACATGGCCGGGGTCTTGGCATACAGAAGACGGTAGCGTTCTTCACTCTTGCGTAATGCCTCTTCCTGCTTTTTTATATCTGTGAGGTCTATTGCCTGGACTATGACGTTGGAAACCGTGCCATGGTTATCCAGAACCGGCGTAAAGACTGATTTTACGATCTTGTGGGTGGGCTTTTTAACAGCAACATGGCCAACGGCGCCGAAATCGTAGTCCAGTATGATACTGGCAGCTTCCCCCTTTTCAAACACAGCTTTAATAACCGGCATGAACCCATTCTTCTCTATGACAGCATCATGGAAGAGATTGTACTTGCCGATGACCTCCTCCTCTGTAGCTCCGAAGAACTCCAGGCAGGCAGGGTTGGTCCTGATGGCGGTTCCTTTTTCATCAGAAATCCACATGCTCAGGGCTGAACTGTCGATGATCTTATCAAGGAAATTGGTTCTTTCAAGCAGATCATCCTCGGCCTTTTTGCGACGAGTGATGTCCAGTGTAAAACCGGCAAGCATGGTTGGCTTTTGATCAAAGGATATTGGAAATTTTGTAGTTTCGTAAGTTCTGCCACCAAATTCCTCAACCACAGTTATATTTTTCCCCTCACGCAGGATTCGTTTGTCATCCTCAATCATGCTTTTTGCCAGATCAGAAGGAAAAAGGTCATCCATTGTTTTGCCAATGAGGTCTTTAAGGGGCATGCCAAGCATCTGTTCATAGTTTCTGCTCAACTTCAAAGAACGGATTTCATGGTTTTTAAAAAAAATATATACCGGACTGTTTTCAAGAAAGGATTGGAAAATAATCTGGTTCTCATACAAGGCCTCTTCGGCTTGCTTTCTTTCAGCAATTTCAGCTGTAAGATGTCTGGTCCTTTCCAGGACCTTTCTTTTTAACTTCCGATTAAAAACAAACAAAATTATTCCGCTGAGGGTAATGATCGTTATCGCACTCAACAGAATCCAAAGAATTCTCATAACCTTTGCAGAGTCAGGTTGAGGATCCGGGTCATAAAGAAAACCGGCCAGAGAATAATTAGGGTTAAGCATTCCGAGTTTCACGAACGTATCGCCGATGTGCTTCCACCGGCCCGGGTTCATATGGCCAATTTCAACAAGCTGCGGAAGCATCAGCTGATTGATGTGTTCAAATTCGTGCTGCATGAACTCCATTGAGCTTTTCGTCCCGTACTTTTTCTGGATACTATCCATTATTTCTGCCGGGTTATTCATCGCGTAGGCCCAGCCGCGCAGGGACGCTTCTCGAAAAGCTCTTACTCTCTCCGGATGAACAGATATTTCTTTTTCCGACGTAAAGAGACAGTCACCATAAAAATCAATCCCGTATTGTATCGGGTAAAGCTTTACGCTCTCTATACCGGCCTGCTCTAACATCAATGGCTGATCAGTGACATACGCATGCAGGGCATCGACATTTCCATCGATCAGGTCGTTAATATCCCATGACAACTCCATAAACTCGATCTGTTCGAGAGGGACATTTTCATCTTTGAGCATGGCTCGAAGTTCTGCGGCACTGTCAAATCGCCACATAACTTTTTTCCCGATTAAATCATGCGGTGATCTGATGCCGGAATCGGCCCGTGCAAGAATGATCTGCGGGGAGTGTTGAAATATAGCGGCCAGAACGACCACCGGTCTTCGGTTATTGCGGGCGATCAAAAGCTCCGGCATCTCCACACCGTAATTGGCGCGCCCGGAGACTACTTCGTTAACAAAATCCATGCCGGGCTTACCTTCCCTGATCGTTACTTCCAGTCCGGCCTCTTTATAAAATCCTTTTTCGACAGCTGCATAGTAACCGGCAAAATTAAACTGATGGGTCCATTTAAGCTGAAGAGTGACCTGATCAGGTTTCTGGATGGAAGCAAAGCTCTCTGTGGCTTCAGACAGGGAAATACTCAGGAATGTAAAAACCAGGGAAAAATAGAATATTGGCAATAGATTGTCTGAGAGATAGTTTCTTGTACAATTAGCTTCTGTCATATACCTGCCAACGATCTTATTGATCAATCTTGAATAAAATTAATAAACACCATTTATCTTCAGCCGTTTTTCTCAACGTCAGATAGAAGATATCTTTAATTTCCATACCAATCTTATCGTTAATAGTCACATGGAATGGGGATTTATGTCAAGCCTGGAGCTTATTCCTGATTCAGAGAGGGAAACTTGATATGATCAGAATGAAGGCAAATCGCGCTGATACTGTACTTCATCTACTCTTACCCACGCGGTAATCGAATTTTTTCCTTAAGCCATTGGGGCCAGTCGCTTTGATCCTCAGACGGATAGGTCCTTAATTGTTGCCCTTCAGGATTAAGCAGCTCCGGCCACTTGCAATCGACGATAGACGCTGCGGCGTGTAATCCGGATACAGCCGCCCCGGAAACCCCATGAGATACCGTACTGGCACCAGCTAATCTCAAACCCTTAATTTCAGTTCTGACCCGATATGCCATTGGACCAATCTGTGAGTAATTTTTTTCTGTTCCATAGGCACAGCCATCGGTGGAATGTATGTAATGCGAATTGGTCATCGGGGTTCCCAGTTCGCAAAACACAACATGCTCAGTAATCCCTGGAACAGCCCGCTCCAGAGTCTTGAAAAACATTGTAATGATTTTTTGTTTGAGAATTTCATATTCTTTTGTTCTGGAACCGGATTCAGTTCCTTCAAATTTCCGAAACGCCTCATACCCGACATAGGTGACAACTTCTATGGTATGGCCCCTGCCGTTATAGCGGGTTGGATCTTTTTGGGTCGGAGCTGAAATAAACAATGCTTCAAAGGCATCTTTTTCATAAAGCCTGGGATCCTGAGCATTAATAAAAACTCTATCAAAATCCGTTTCTGCAAAATACCAGATATTTCCGGAATCAAGCCCTGCGGCTTTCATATCCATATCAACCGCTAAAAACAACAGCAGCGAAGTTAACGAATAACGGGTTTTATTCAGGCGCTTTTTCAACTTCGAACTCAAGTTTTCTTCACCCACCATGCCATAAAAAGTCTTGTGCGGATCAGCATTTGAGATGACATGTGCAGCACGCAGTTCTTTTCCATCGGCAAGTCTAACACCTACCACTCTGCGCCTTCTGCCGTTTGCTTCAGTAAGTATTTTGTCCACACCGGCTCGCATCTTGACAACGCCTCCCGCACTCCGAATCGCCTTGACCAGTGCCTGAGCAATGGCTCCGCCACCGCCATGCGGATAATACCCACCCTGCTCGTAATGCCTGGCCATCCCGGCATGCAGCAGCATCATGGTCTTCGATGGCGGCAAGCCCTGATCACCACACTGAATCGAAAGAATCCCACGGGCAACCGGATCGGCAATCCGATCCTCAAGAATCCGTTTCAGGCTGTAGAGTCCGTAGCGGCCGATATGCCTGGTACGATATGGCATCAGCAGGATATCTTTAATGCCGTTGATCTCAAATATCAGGGGAAGCTGGCGCACAAGATTCTGCAGAAGCTCCATATACGCTCCAATACCCTTTTGCTCCTTAGGAAACCTCTGCAGAAGACGATCAGTCATCGTGGGAAGATGAGCATGGTAATCAAATTTTACTCCAGCAATATGGCAATGCTCGTAGTGTTCAGGATTCTGTTCAAAAAACACAAGGTCATTGGCCGCGCCAAGACCTTCATAAATTTCCCTGGTTCCACCGCCAGGTCCCAATCCACCGATATAATGCACCCCTGGACTGAAAGAAAATCCCCCCCTGCTGAAATTGTGGCACCAGCCGCCAGGGACATAGTGCTGCTCTAAAACCAGAACCTTTTGCCCGGCGCGCGCCAGAGCAAGCGCTGCGCTCAACCCTCCTGAACCGGAGCCTATAACAATTGTATCCGCATCGAAATCCGTCATCTATACCCTATGATTGCTGTTCCTCTTTTGTTGCCTGGTAACAAGTCTTGACAACCGGAAGCCCGCTTAAGTGTTATGCACAAAATATTTTTTGTCTGAAGATGAAAAACACAGCTCCCAGAATACAGAGCCCTGCCCATAAAAAATCCAATCGGACTTCTTCTTCCATGAAGAATACTGAAAAAGGGACAAAAATCAGGAGGGTTATTACTTCCTGAAGAATTTTAAGCTGCCCGAGATTCATCACCTGGAAGCCAATCCTGTTTGCCGGAACTTGTAATAAATACTCGAAGAGAGCGATGCCCCAGCTGACCAGAGCGGCAATTATCCATGGCTTGCTTGAAAGGTTTTTCAGGTGACCGTACCATGCAAAGGTCATGAATATATTACTGCAACACAGCAGTCCTGCGGATATGATATAGGCGCGCATTCTTTTTCCTTCACATAACAAATAATTAAATCGTTTCTGGATAAACTCCAATTCAAATAGCTGTCTTTATTGTATTGATCTATGGTGTTGCACTTGTTCTCACCGGACAACTCAGTAATAATTCATTTTATCCGGAAACCGGATAATTCCTGAAGATTGATCAATTCTCCAAAAAAAATCTACCTCTGAAAAATTGTTTGTCAATCAACAAAACAACATCATTCCAATGAAAACGCCCACAGGGAATTTATTCTTCCCAATCCCAGCCGAAAAAAAAGGGGGCCCCCTAAAGGATACCCCCAGATGTCGCCCCGACCGGTCGATTCAAGATTTCATGGTTCAGCAGCCATTGGTATCTGCCGATTCCCTGACTATGAAAAAAATGCTTTCACCTTTGCAACTATTTGGTTTTCGGTTAACCTGTCACTGGTTTCCACTGCTGCAATCCTGTCCTGCCGGTCTTTTATTTTCTCAATTTCCTTTACCAATTCCAGCTTAGCCTCACCGGGGCCAAAGATGTAGATTTTGTAGTCTTGACCGGCCTTCTTGATTACCTCCTGATAAAAGTTATGAAACTGGTGCATGCGACGCTCATCCGCTTTTTGCTCCTTTGATATTGCCTGGGCCACGGAGGTGCCACCTGCCTTCCATCCGCCCGATGGATTGAAGTGGCTTTCGGCGTTTGACTCGATACGCTCAACTGTTGCCTGGTCGCCTTTCAGGAAGACCAGAATTGCCTCCCGGTGATCGATCCAGATACCAATTTTTTTCATCATGGTGTGCGCTGTTTTTGCCATATTGCCTCCTGTGTTTTGTCAATGACTGCTCAACTGTGATAAACGCCTAAAGTGGACAGATGAAGATCAGATAATGCCTAGGCTCATTTGAACATTCCGCTCATTCATCAATTTGTTTACAGATGCTCTTCCCCAAGGCGGTGCACCTTGAGGAGATTGGTCTCACTTTCAATTTTCACCGGGCAGCCCATGGCTATGACCACCTTTTCCCCCTGCCTCATAATTCCTGAGGAAAAAATCACACTCTCAACCGAGCGGAGCTGATCCTCAACGCTCCCCTTCAACGTCACTTGAAAGGAATATACGCCGTTCATCAGGCTCAGATAGCGCTGCACTTCAATTGAAGGCGTGAAGGCCAGCACCGTAAGAACAGGGCGGTATTTTGATATGAGCATGGCAGTTCTTCCACTGCGGGTAAAAGCCAGAACAGCCTTTGCCCCTACAATCTTCGCCAGACTGCAGGCCGCCTGGGCAATGGCGTCCGCCGGAAGCAGATCTTTTCCTGTGCTCTTCCTTTCATCCTTCAGCCACTTATCATGAACGGTATTCTCAACATCAAGGGAAACCCGCTTGAGAACCTGGACGGCCTGTATGGGGTATTTCCCTATCGCTGTTTCTCCGGAGAGCATCACTGCGTCGGTTCCATCGAGAATTGCATTGGCCACATCAGAGGTCTCGGCCCTGGTGGGGATTGAACTCCTCATCATACTTTCAAGCATCTGGGTGGCGGTGATCACCGGTTTCCCAGCCCGGTTACACCTTCTGATAATATCTTTCTGGATAAGCGGCACTCGTTCGGGTCCGAGTTCGACCCCGAGATCCCCCCGAGCGATCATCACCCCGTCCGATTCCTGAAGTATCGCGTCAAAATCCTCTATGGCTTCCTGTCTTTCAATCTTAGAGATAACCCGGCAACCAGCACCACCTCGGCTGATGATCTCCTTGACCTGCACCACCTCAGCTGCGGACCGGACAAAAGACAGCCCCACAAGGTCAACACCGTTTTCCATACAGAATTGAAGGTCCTCCATGTCCCGCGCGGAAAGAATCGGCGCGGAAATATTTATTCCCGGGAGATTGATCCCCTTACGCTCCTTCAGGAATCCGCCGATCACCACCCAGCAACGTATTTCAGTCCTCACAGACTCAATCACTTCAATTTCAAGTTGCCCTTCATCAAGCAGGATTCTGCTGCCGGGACACACATCGTCGGGAAGCCTGGAGTAATCCGTCGGGATAAGATTTCCATGGCCGATTACATCCCGGGTTGTCATGATGACTTCACTGTTTTCTTCAAGGAGGATCCCACCATCAAGGAGTCGGCCCACACGAATTCTCGGCCCCTGCAGATCAGCAAGAACAGCCGCTTCACGTCCAGTCAAGGGGGGAAGAGAACGGATATCCGCTAATATCCGGCGCTTTTCCTCAAGATTACCATGGGAAAAATTAAGCCGGAAGATATCAACACCTTCCCTCCATAGCCTTTCGAGCTGTTCCGGCGTTGCAGTCGCCGGACCCACTGTGGCCACAATTTTTGTCCGTCTTAGCATGAAATACTATCTCCTGAATTTATCTTCAATATTTGTAGCGCCCGGTGGCAGGAACAAGGACTCCCGGCACTGGGGACTGCCCCAAAAGGGTAGTGTTTTCATCCCACAGGGGGATTGTTAAATGTTTCGCCTTGCCTGTTCAATTTGGAATAAAAACAATTATCCCTTACAGATACGGTGAAAACAATCGGAAAAATCGATTTCTGAATCGCACCGCAATATTCTTTGAGATCAGGTCCATTAAGATCAGCTCCCTTGAATTCCCCACCTTGCGGTCGAGAATATCTTCCACGATCCGGGCAAATCTTCTGTCGTAACATTCCACATTGAATTCGAAATTAAGCGACAGGCTTCTTGCATCCCAGTTGGCGGAACCAAGGAGCACCCATTCCCCATCAACCACCATCAGTTTTGAGTGATCGAACGGCGCTGTCGAATAAAGGATCATGCAACCGGATCGGACCAAATCCTCAAGTGAGGCATCAGATGCCCACTTGACCATGCGGAGATTGGTTGTGGCAGGAAGCAGAATCTGGACCTGCACCCCCCGCAGAGCGGCAACCTGCAGCGCGGTGATGAGGTCGTTGTCAGGCACAAAATATGGGGTCGAGATCCTTATGGAAGTCCTGGCCGCGGCAATCGCCCCCATCATCACAAACCGAAGCTTGTCAAAGTCCTCATCCGGTCCGTCCGATATCCCGCGGGCGATTATCTCTCCACATGGTTCAAGAACCGGAAACCAGGCTGGCCCCTCAAGCTTTTCCCCGGTATTGAAGAGCCAATCCTCGGCAAAGACCTGCTGCAGTCCAGCCACCACCGGACCCTGAATCTTGAAGTGGATATCCTGCAGCGGATAATCGGCCTTGCCCTCCGGAACATGGCCCCCCCTGATATTCATTCCCCCGGTGAATCCAGTCTTTCCATCCGTCACCATTATTTTCCGGTGATTCCTCAGATTCACATATCTGAAACGCCATGGCAGCAGAGTTTTCATAAATCTGGATACCAGTACCCCATCGCTGGTCAACCCGCCGACTATCGATGGGAATGAATAACGGGCACCCACCGCATCAACCAGAACCCGGACCTCGACTCCCCGCCGGACAGCTTCACGCAGGGCCGTCCTGAACTTCCGGCCCCAGGAATCATTGTCAAAAATATAGGTGGACAATGAGATTGAAATACAGGCTTCCTCAATTGCCGAAAGCATTGCCGGATAGGCCTGATCGCCGTTTATCAGAGGAACAATCCTGTTGCCGCCCAGTAGCGGTTTCATGGTCACCTGGTCCGTCAGACGACAGAGGGCTTGCATCCCGGAATTGGTCCGCCCGAACAAATTCTCAACCTGTTCAGGAGAAACAGCGACTTCCTGTCTGGGAAAATAAACCGCTTCCCGGCCCGCGAATTTTGTTCTGGCACGCCGCTTTATTCTATTGATGCCGAACAGCCAGTACATACAGACCCCCAGCACCGGAGCGAACCAGACCAGACCCAGCCAGCCGATGGCTGCCCGGGGATCACGCTTCAGCATGATGACATGCACTGCGGTCAAGACCGTGAACAGGATGGTGGCCGCCGTTACAAAATGCGGCCAGAAATCAAAAATGAATTGTAAATAAGTATCCATTGTTTCCTGTATATTCACTTAGCATCGGGACAGAAATCTCCGCCCACCGCCATGATCAGTTCCGCACTTGACGGGTATCTTATGATCTTCAGAAAATAGCCTGCAATGCAAGGATTATATCTTTTCCGGTACTTGCCGAGATTGCCCGTGTTTTTTCCTTGACTTAAGCCCACTGTTTTCTGCAGAGTTCTATTATGCTCAAGCTACAATCAAAATATACGGATTCCATAAAACCAAGAGAAAATATCACGGTCTATTACAAACTGACTCTAAACATTGAAGGAGGCTCATTCATGCAGATGGTTCAAATTAAAAAACGGGCAAAAGAATTGGGAATTTCCGCGGGTAAAATGAAAAAGGCCGAC
The DNA here is from genome assembly GCA_018823135.1 of Pseudomonadota bacterium. NCBI lineage: Bacteria > Pseudomonadati > Pseudomonadota > Pseudomonadota bacterium. The sequence continues at coordinate 24,803 of JAHJJF010000084.1, read as the reverse complement.
CTGATCCATGCCATCCAGATCAAGGAAGGCAATATCGCCTGTTTTCAGACCGGGCTGATTACTTGCGATCAGTACGCCTGCTGCTGGAGAAGCGACTGTATGCCGGCAGACTCCGGCCAGAAAGAATCGTATAAAGATAAAATCAAGGCGGAACTTGATGACTTCAATGCCAAGCTGAAAGACCTTAAAAAAAGCACCGGGAAAATGATCGGCAAGACCAAAGAGGAAGCCCTGACAGAAATTAAACGGCTGGAAGAAAAGAGTGAAAAAGAGATCAAGGAAAAACTGCAGGACCTCTCCGAGGCCGGTGAAGATGCATGGCAATCCGTCAGGAAAGGAATCGACAGCTCCTGGGAGGAACTGAAAAAGGGCGCCCAGAAAGTATTGTCAAAATTCAAGTAATCAACCGGCATTCCTGCTCGCTGTGGTTTTCCCTGAAATATGCTCATCGGCATCCTGAACCTGAAAATCTACCAGAACCGGCAGATGATCACTTGCCACTTTTGAGGTCATCAGGCGGCAGCGGCGGCTGTTGAGAACATTTATCCTGCCGCGACAAAATATTTTATCCAAGCCCCCGGCCGGAGCAAAGGATGGATAGGTCAACAAGGGTTTGCGGGTGACGATCCCGTGGTCGGTGGCGCAGGTAAAACCATAGAATTCGGTAAGGATCGGGGTCAGCAATGTCCGCCAGTCATTAAAATCTCCGGCAACCAGACAGAGATCCTGGGATGAAAGTCGGCTGAACTCGGCAGACCGGACCAGACGCCCCAGCTGCTGTGTCCTTTCCCTGGCCGACAGGCCAAGGTGCAGATTGAAGACGGCAAGGCCTAAAGGCATCTCTCCTGTCACATCTCCCGGCAGCTCCAGATTCGTGAACAGGCAGCCACGGGCCTTGAGGGCGCCGATGGTCAGATCAATATTTCTTTCCTGAAGGATAGGGAAACGACTCAAAGTCGCATTGCCATACATGCCTTTACGCAATTTGACATTAAGGCCGACAGCAACATGACTAAATTCCAGACGGTCGGCCATTTCCCGGGCAAGGTCCAGCATCCGCGACCGCGGAACCCCCACATCAACTTCCTGCAGCAGTATGATATCGGCATCATGATGGGCCAGAATACTGGCGATGCGCTCCGGACGGAAACGCCGGTCAAGGCCGATGGCCCGATGCATGTTATAACTCAGAATCCTGAATTCCATCCGCCAGCAATTCCCCTCAACATCTTTGCTTCAAAAGATTAATGAACCCATGGAACGCTGATCATCAACGGAACCGGATTGTTTATCAACCCGGAAATAAAACCGGATTATAGTATTTGCCCCCGGTGTACTGACAATGGTATATCAGAAATATCGATAAATTGATGTCTCAATGATACCTTTTTCCTCTTCCCAGACAATAGGGAAACATGGATAATCCGAAAAAAAAATCCTGGGAGAAAAAAGCCTGCCGCATTTATTAAGTATAAAAGAAGACAGAAAACATACAATTTAAAAAGTTCTAGTTCAGGTTGACCAGGAATTGCCATGAAAAACAAGTTGAATCATTTTTTAGAACAGAAGCTGAAAACCTATTTCATCACCGGCCTGCTCGTGGTTGGTCCCATCGGCTTGACCATCATGGTCGTCCATGCCGTGGTGAGCAGAGTAGACATTCTCTTCTATAAAATCATCCCGCCGTTTCTGCAGCCGGAAAGATTGCTGGGCTTTAAAATACCAGGCCTGGGGATTATCATCAGCATTCTGCTTATCATCCTCACCGGCATGCTCACCGCAAATTTTATCGGCCGCCTGGCCGTGGGCATGTTCGAACGGTTCATGTACAGAATCCCGCTGATCAAGAGCATTTATACCCTGTTCAAACAGGTGGCGGACACAACTTTCGGTCAGGAGAGAAAGGGCTTCCGCAAGGTTGTCCTCATCGAGTATCCCCGCCGCGGCATCTGGGCCATCGGCTTTGTCACCGGGATCACCAAGGGTGAGGTGCAGCGGATCACGGACAAAAAGGTCATCAACGTCTTTCTGCCAACCACCCCCAACCCCACTTCGGGATTCTATATTCTGGTGCCGGAAGAAGAGATGGTCTCTCTGGACATGACTACTGACGAGGCCTTCAAGTTGATCATTTCCGGCGGCATGGTCGTTCCGCCGGATAAGGGCCAAGGGATTGCCGTCCAGCCGGCAGCCCCGCCTTCCGAATCCAGGGACCTGACGGCCGCCACCAGAACCCCTGAATAAAAATCCGGGAAGACATGCGAAGAACGCTTCAGACAGACAGCTTCTGCACCGGAAGATATATCAAGCAGGAATTCATCTGTTTTGCTGCTTTTTATCGACTTTTTCAATCAAGATATCAAGGAGTTCTTTCATGCTTTGCCTGGCCAGGATCTGATTGAACTGACTGCGATAATTCTGGACCATGCTGACCCCCTCGATCACCACATCATACACCTTCCAATCATCCTGGAATCTCAGCAACCGGTAGTCGACCTCAATCTCCTGAGTGTTCGATATGAGTTTGGTCTGCACTTCCGAATTCTCGGCGCTCAGCATGACCTCCTTGACATACTCAACTTTTTCACCGGTAAATTCCATGACCCTGTCCAGATATATCTGGCCAAGGAACAGCCGGTAATAACGAATGAAGGTCTCCTTTTCCTCAGCAGAGATAGCGTTCCAGTTCCTGCCAAGGGTTCGCTGCGAAAGGGCGCTGAAATCAAAAACCCGGTCAACCACCGCCCATATTCTGGCCTTTGCAGCGGTTTTATGCTCCTCGCCTTTGAGAGCTGGATCCTGCAGGATCTGCAAAACCTCATCCACGTTGACCTTGACGGAATCAATCGGCGAGGCGGCAAGCAGTGCCGAAGGGATCAAAACCAGCAGGATTACAGCCATTATTATTTTCATCAATGTTCCTTTATTTGTCTGGTTTGCCTTCCTGCACACTGCCGAAAGCGAATTTACCGATCATATCCTGCAAATCCATGGGATGCACGGTATCAATGATAAAATCCCCGGGGCGCAAAAGTTTGTCAGACCCGCCGCCTGGATCGATACTGATATATTTATCCCCCAGCAATCCGGAGGTCTTGATTGAAGCAAGGGCGTCATCATAAATCTTTACCCCTTTTCTGATCTTCAGTTCCGCTACGGCCAGCTGTTTGTCCTGATCCAGGGTAAACCCTGCGACCTTGCCCACTTCTATGCCGAACATTTCAATGGTATTTCCGCTGTTCAGTCCGGCAACTGTCTTGAATCTTGCAAACAGAGAATAGGTGTCCTGGCCGAGCAGGGTCAGGCTTCCCACCTTTACCGTCAGGATTCCGATAGCGATTAAACCTGCCAGCACAAAAATTCCAGCCATTGTCTCTTGGGAATATTTTTTCATGATGCACTGCCCTTTCCGATTTGTATTCTTAAAATCTCTTTTTGATTATTCCGGGCCTTCTTGAAAATATCCAGTATCTCATCCTGTCCGGATTTACCCTCTGCAAAATTTACCAGAACACTCAGTTCGGCACACTCGCATTCCGGTATTTGCAGCTTCAGTTCTTCCAACCCGTCACTGGCCAGATCCCGGGAAAATTCTTCGACAAGCTCACGGGCTTCATTATAATCTGAAAAAGGCAGAACAGTGATGAACTGATTCAGTTTCTGCCTTACAGAAAACCCACCCACCGCACTGAAATGCTTGTTCATATACTGGCCCAGAGCCCTGATCATTTTCTGACCGGCTGTATAGCCGACCTTTTCACAATACGATCCAAAACTTTTGACCGAGAAGGCGATTATAATAAATGTTTCGCTTGAATCATTTTTCTTCAGCTCATTCTGATAGCGCATCTTGAATGCACGTTTGGAATAGAGCCCGGTAAGACGTTCCTCAAACCCCTCAAGACTCTCAATAAACTCGTCCACAAACGGGTGCTGGAAATCATCAAGCTCTTCCGGGGTGCCCTGAAAGACGATCTTTCCGTCATGAAGCACCAGAATTCGATCGGAAATAAAAAAAATATCAGGGATGTCATGGCTGATAATTACGGCGGTAAATCCAAATTTCTTCCGATACTCTGAAACCATACTGAGAATAGCGTTCCGCCGCACAATATCCTGCCCGGTGGTGGGCTCATCAAACAACACCAACTGGGGTTCGGTTACCAGTGCGCGACTGAGAGCAACCCGTTTCTGGGTGCCGCCGGACAGTTCCGCAGGATACTTGCCCGCCATATCGACAAGTTCGGTCTGCTCCAGCTTGACTTTCACCTTGTCACTGATCTCACCGGCGCTCAATTTTGTGGTGTACTGCAGGGGAAAAGCAATATTTTCATAAACCGTCATGGAGTCAAACAAGGCATTATTCTGAAACATGTAGCTTATCTGCATGAAATAGGATTTTTTTTCCTTTGGGGAAAATTGTGCAATATCCTGCCCTTTATACAGAATACTCCCCTCATCCTGAATCATCAGGCCGACGATATGCTTGAGAAGCACACTCTTGCCGCTGCCGCTCTTGCCAATGATGGTCGTTACTTCTCCCTGGTTGATCTGCAGATTGACACCGTCGAGAACGGTCAGACCGTTGAATCGTTTGGTAACATTTCTGAACTCAATCAAAGGAATATCCATAAATATCTAACCCGGGAGCCTGTTTAGTGCCCTTTGTCGGCTTTTTTTTGCCTGCTAAAACAGCAATGAAGTCACCACATAATCGGCAATGAGAATGAGCACGCAGGAGGTAACGACCGCGGTTGTCGTCGCATTCCCCACTGCCTTGGCGCCATGACTGTCTTTCTGAAGATGGCAGAAATATCCTTGATAACAGCAGATTGTCGAGACGATGAGGGCGAAGGTCACTGCCTTGAAAAAACCGCTGGTTATGTCCTCCATTTCAACACTTGACTGAATCCTGAAAAAATATGCCCCGGAATCAAGTCCGAGCAGCTGCACTCCGGATATATAACCGCCAAATATGCCGATCAGGTCAAAAAATGTTGTCAGCAGGGGGAAACTGATAACCGCCGCAATAATCCGGGGGCTGACGATGTAACCCATGGGATCGACGCCCATGGTGGAAAGGGCATCAATCTGTTCGGTAATCCGCTGGATGCCGATTTCGGTGGTCATGGAAGAGCCAGCCCGGGCGGTAATCATCATGGCGGTCAACACCGGCCCCAATTCCCTGATCAGGGAAAGACCCACGGCAGAGCCTAAAACGCCGCCGGCGCCAAATTTGACCAGAGTATGATAAAGCTGCAACCCCAGGACCATCCCGGTGAATATTCCCACCAGCAGGACGATGAGGATTGACTTGGTGCCGATAAAATAGATCTGTTTTACAATGCTCGCCAACTGCTTACGCTGAAAAACAGAAATAACGGCTCGCAGAAAAAACAACAGAACAGATCCCAGCATATCAATAATTCCGATGCCGGTTTTCCCCAAATTATCAATAAAATGAGTTATGTTCTTTACCATTGGAATCCGTCTGATCCTTTCTTTTCCGACATGATAGCCAGAAGAGCGAAGCCGAAGGTTAATTGCTTAATGGCGCTACTTGATCATTTTGTCAACCAACTGATGCAGCCGACTTGATTTAAGGATGTTACCCTAAAAAGCATTGCCATTGCCAATGGACTAGCTAACTGTTTCTTCATCCAAGGTGAGCAATTAAAATCCCGGCTCTAGCCATAATGTTTGACAGTTAAACATTATGGCCAGATAAACGCTAGTAGGAGCCTGTCGGAGAATTAAGATAGTACGAAAAATTGAGAAATCGAGACCAGATTTTCGGAAATATGGACCGATTTTATCGTTTTCGGAGTCTACGCTCCCTGCAGTAGATTCGGAATTCGCCGACAGGCTCCTGGACTTCGAGCAACGGCGGAGGCTCTGAATGTTCATGTTCAGAGCCCTTATTTTGGGGTTTGTGGCCCACAACCGTACTTGAAGATTTGGCATTAAGGCTTCGATTTTTTCTTTGCAAGATAGCGGGTCATGACTTCATGCTGCTGGGAAAGAAATTGGTCCATGGTCTGCATGAATGAAGACATTGCGTCCTCCTTTTTTCCTGAGGGAAGTTCATCCCCAACACCGCTTGAAGATGCTCGAATTGTTCTCCTGAAGAGTTGCACTGTTTCCTCATCCAGGTTGAGTACGGGAAGCCCCTGATTTAATTTCACCGCCCGGCTCTTTTTAGGTAGAGCAGTATCTTGACCTGTTTGTATTTCACGAAAGATCGGCAAAGCCTTTGCCTCCCTTCCCTCATAGAGATAAGCCAAATCCAAGTCTATCCCGTGGGCGGCCAAGGTTCCCAAAGCAAGATTAAGCTGATTGAGATCGCTTTTACCCTGCATATTAAGTGGTACGGCAATATGTTCGGCTTTTCCCAACGTGTCCCGGACAAAACCGCATAAATTGCTGTTCGGCCCAACTTCCAGGAATACCCGTGCACCATCGGCATACATCTTTTCAATGGTTTCACGGAACCGCACCGGCATCATCCACTGTTTTAAGAAAAGATCGCGGATCTCTTCGGGATCTGCAGGATAGTCTGATGCAAGGGCGCTTGAATAAATCTTTGCATGAGCTTTCTGAGTGGGGATATCTGAAAATTTTTCGCGTAATGGTTTAAAAAGCGGTTCGTACCAGCTTGTATGAAATGGTTGATTAATTGCCACCGGCAGACAGATCGCCCCCTTGGATACAAGTTTTTCCTGCGCGCGGACAATCCCGGACGCACTGCCGCAGAGAAAAATCTGGTTGGGGCAATTGTCAAGGGCCACCTGGACTTCTCCCTTGGATTCTTTTGCCACTTTTATGATTTCTTCCGGCAGAATCCCTCCGACAGTGAGCGTTTTCACCTTTGGAAGTTTTTCAGCGTATGCCTTCACGTGGTCATTAAAGTCCAGTTCCAAATCAACGATAAAGTTTTCCGCTTCAGGAGGAATTGCGCCTGCGGCAATCAGAGCGTTAAAATCCCCGGTGCTGTGCCCGGCAAAAAGCTCAGCTGTAATACCCAGTTTTGTTGTTAGATAATAGTATGCGGAGTTAGCGCTCCACAGGGCGGAATTATTGTAATGCCGCAAAAACATCAAACGCCCCGGCGCTTCTTTATCTTCAATGGAATGCGCTGGCGGCGGGTACAGAACCCGACTCAACGGTGTACTAAACCCGTGCTTTACATATATCCGATCCGCCTTGTCAAAGTATTCCCTGACCGGCGGAAAATGCATACAGAGCTCGGAAAGCATGTTGACGTAAGAGGCGCCCTGCCCGGGAAAGAGTATTGCAATCTTGCCCTTTTTCCCCAGAGGGTCGGCAAAATAAAAAATGCCGCGCGGATCATAAATGGTTTTATCTGATTGTTCGAGTTGTTCCTTTGCTGAAGTCAGTTTATCGAGAAGTCCATCAATCGTTGGAGCAATAACAGAAAGGATTTTATCTCCTGTTCCAGACTGATCGCAGTTCATTGTATAGGAAATATCAGCAAGACTTTTATCATTATTTTCAATAAGATACACGAGCAACCGCTCAATATCTTTCAGTAATTGATCACGGCTTGATGCCTTAAGGCAAACCAGTTCCGATGGCCATTCCAAGGGAATGGGAATCTGCTTATCGTTATTGGAATTTCCCAGGTATTCCTCAAGCACCAGGTGGGCATTGATTCCACCGAACCCGAAGGCATTGATTCCGGCTCGTCTTGGAGTTTCCAATCCGTGAATCCAGGGTCGGACCTGAGTGTTCACATACATCGTGCTTTTTGGAAATTCAAATTTTGCATCGGGCTCGTCACACAACGTTGGCGGCAAAACTTTATGATACAGGGCCATCATGCTTTTGATCACACTGGCGGCGCCTGCCGCGGCCATACTATGGCCGATCATCGATTTCACAGAGCCAAGCGCCATATGAGGCATTTCGCCTTTTCTTTCCCCGAAAAAATGTTTGAGCGTGCGGATTTCTGTTTCGTCTCCAACCGGAGTGCCGGTTCCATGTGCTTCGATAAGCCCGACGGTTTGCGGATCAAGGTCCGGTGACTCATAAGCCCGTTCAAGGGACAGGAGCTGTCCTTCAAAGCGTGGCACCAGCACACCCAAGCCTTTGCCGTCGCTTGACGAGCCCACACTTTTTATCACTGCATAGATATGGTCATGGTCCCGCTCCGCATCGCTCAGTCTTTTAAGAACCACCATGCCCATGCCTTCGCCAAGCAGCGTCCCGTCCGCGCCAACCCCGAAGGGACGCAGCGAAGCTTTTCTCGTCAAAGCGCTCAGCTGGCAGAAAACGATAAAAACCGCATACGGACTGCTGGCCTGGAGACCGCCGCTGATCACCATATCGCAGCGGTTGCGTTGAAGTTCAAGGATTGCCTGATCCATTGCAATGAGCGACGAGGCGCAGGCCGCGTCAATCCCGTAATTAGGGCCCTGCAGATCAAGGCGGTTGGCAATGCGCCCGGTGATCAGACTGGGGGCGGCAATACTGCAGTTATCAGGGGTGACCTTCGGAATGCTGGCGCGTAATTTCTGTTCCAGAGTATTAAGAAGCGAGTCCGGGGTTTCCGGGAGCAGCGCTTTAATAACCTTAATGGTTTGCCCCACCCCATGGGCCTGCTGAAGATAGGTGCAGTTGGCCCGGTGAAAAAGGGTCTGACGGCCTAATATCACCCCGGTGCGTGCGCGGTTGAAATCCCGTTCAAAATATCCGGCATCGATCAGCGCCGCCTTGGCAACGTTTAAGGGCAGAAACTGTTCCGGATCAGTCCCTTCCAGGGAGTTGGGCAGCACCCCGAACTCGGTTGGATCAAAATCGGTATAATCGTTGATGAAGCCGCCGCGAATCGTATACACATGATGAAACTCGCTTGAATTCGGATCATAGAGGTCTTCCCGCAACCACTCTTCCGGGGCATCGGTGATCGCATCCACCTTGTTGAGGATATTGCGCCAGAATTGCCTGAAGTTCCCTGCTTTCGGATAAACACCGGCTGCGCCGATTATTGCTATATCTTGCGGCTCAATCATCTAGAATCATCTCCGATCTCAATTCTTCCTTGTGCAGGTAATTCAATTTCTCACTGCTTGAAAACTCCATGTTTTCGACAAGCATCACGGTCTCGTGCTTATCGTTCCACAACCGGATATCCGCCACAACCAGACTGCCGCCGCTGCTGACTCTGGTGATTCGCGTATCGCAAAAAAGCTGTTCAGCCGGCGACGCATTAAACAGACGGCAACTGCCAAGGTTCGTGGGAAAGCTTGAAGAGCCCAGCTTCGCCCTGGTCCAGAAGTTAATCTGCTGGGAAAGGCAATCAATGATTACCGGATCGATTATCCAGCCGTGTTCCACGAATCGGTCAAGAAATTCTTTAGGATCTGAAATTCTCATGCGGCTGCGAATGGCATTTTCACCGATTCCCAGGACTTCCTCGACATGCTGAAGTTTCGGGCCATGAAAAAGCAGCTGGTCGTAGCAGTCTTCAATGGAAAGCGGATAAGCTTCCAATTCACCCAGTGTTTCAGGATCATAGCGCGGCGAATCCGGCAATTGATGCGCCAGGGTGAATTTCGCCATATGGGTCGGGAACTTGGGATTGTCCGCCTGAAAGGCTCTGGCTTCCACTACTCTTGTTCCGGCTTTCAACGCCTGTGATTCAGTGGGATACACGGTAATTCTGATGCCGGTCCGCCCCGGATAAATAATGATTCCCTTGATGATCCGCAGGTCTTCAAGGCCGGTGACAATCCAATCATTCCAGCCGTATTTAATGATCTCCGCCATCAATTCTATGATGATTGCCACCGGGATCACCGGTTTGCTCGCCATGAGATGGGAAAGGAGATAGGGATGCCGAGGCAGATCAATGATCTCGTTATAGTGCCAGACTTCATGACCGACAAGTCCGGGAGGATCGCCATCAAGCAATGGCAGAACGTCCTGGTCGGTGAGCCTGATTTCTTCGTCCTTTGAACCCCAGAGTCCGCCGCCGATGACAATTTCAACATCCTCTTTGCGGCCCAGGCGGATTTCCCGCTCAAACATGTACCGGCCTCTTGGCGGATCAACGAGTTTGATGCCACGCTCTCTGAGCTGCGCCTGAACTTCAGGGGAAGCCATGCCGGCATCGGCCCACGGCCCCCAGTCAATGGAGAGAATCCTTCCCGGCCATCTTCGGTTCAGACGGCAGGCAACCTTGTTCATTACCTCATTGGTGGCCGCATAATCCAATTGTCCGGCATTCCCGAAACGACCGACCACCGAGGCAAAAAGCACCATGAGTTTCAGAGTCTCGCCGCGGAGCAATCTTTCCAATATAAAAATACTCTCCGCCTTGGTATCAAACACCCGCTCGAAGGACTCCGGCGACTTGGACTCAATAAATGCATCCTCGATAATTCCCGCGCCGTGGACAAATGCATCAATCCTGCCGTATTCGTTGTAAATCTTCTCAAGGGTCCGGGTCATTGCCGGTTCATCGCAGGCATCCGCCTGAAAATATCGCACGATGGAGCCCGCTTTTTCCATGGCCCTGAAATTTGCCGACATCTCTCGAGTTCTTAGAATCTGCTTAAAGACCCTTTCCACATCCGCTGGTTTTACAGAACTATCCTTTACCTGCATTTTCTTAAATAGAGCGGCACGGATCTCTTTGTGATCGGATAAATCCACCGTATCCTCTGATTCCGGCTCAATGGGGGCAGAGCGTCCGAGAAGCAAGAGGGTCGACTGATACTGCTCAGCGATTTCAATGGCGATTTCCGCGGTAATCCCCCGGGCGCCGCCGGTTATCACGACAATATCATCCTTGGCAAGTGGAGCTGGTTTCTCAGGATCATCCATCAACGGAGTGGGAATAACCCGCACCACAAGCCTTTTTTCTTCCCTGAATCCCACCTCCACATCCCATTCCAGCGAAGTAAGCTCACGGACAATCTGTTGGGCGACAAAAGATTGGTCGAGAACCGGATCAAAATCAATGGCCTTGCAGGTGGCAACCGGCCATTCCCGCTGAAGGGCTTTTAGCATTCCGGCAATTCCGCCGTGACCGGGATTAAAGGTCGATTCGCTGATCAGGTCTTCAAGGGTAAACGTACCGCCAAGATTGGTGATCCCGGCAATCCATGCCCGGTCGGTTTCCGCTTGGACCTGCAGGTCAGCAGCCGATGCCTTGATAAGATAGAAGAGACTTTTCACATCCTCCCTGAGCCTCTTCTGCCATTCGCTCAGGGTCAACTTATCGTAGGGCATCATCTCCCGCAACCCTGCAAGGTGGATTAAGCCGCTGATCGGTCCGTATTTTTTACGGATGGTGCCAATTGCTTTGCTTGCCCCTTCAAAGGAATCAAAACGGCAGCAAAGCTCATTTTCAGCGCTGCTTTCCTCGGCTTCACTCAGTCGAAGAAGCACCGTGCTCAAACCTTTGTTTTGTAGAATTCCCTGGATTTCCCTTGCCAGGCCCTGCTCATCGTCGGTTATGACAACCACCCCTTTTGCCGGCAGAACCTCTTTCGCGTCCTCCTGAAAAGGCATTTCAGAGATCCGCACCTCGTAGCGCGGCAAGATGAGATCCTCTGCCTGCAAAGGAACTTCAAGTTTTTCCGGTTGTAGGATTTTCGTGTGTTGAGGGATTACCGGCTCGCCTGCCCCAGGCTGGATTGCCCCGGTAAATTCCACCACCCAGTCAACTATGCCCTGCAGGGTTTTCCGGCCGCCCAAATCCTGGGTCTGCCCGGCATTTGGCTCATCGTATTGCGAGAGGAGTTCCTTTTGCAGCGCCCCAAGAATTTCCACGCGCTTGATGGAGTCAATCCCCATGTCCGCTTCCATGTCCGCAGCCGGATCAAGCATATCAAGGGGATACCCGGTCCGATCACTGACAATATTGAGAATCCGGGATTTCACGTCAGGGCCGGCGGCTTTTTGCTGAACTGGTTGAGAAACTTCCGCCACCCCCTGTTGGGAACTGATAAAATCGATGAGCCAGTCAATAATCCCCTGCAGGGTTTTTCGTTCGGCCAAATCCTGAGTCTGCCGGGCATTGGGCTCATCGTATTGGGAAAGATGTTCCTTTTGAATGGCCCCCAGGATCTCCACACGCTTGATGGAATCAATCCCCATATCCGCTTCCATGTCAGCATCCGGGTCAAGCATATCACGGGGATACCCGGTACGGTCGCTGACCAGGGCAAGGATCTTCTCTTTCAAAACCTCGGCATTAAGCCCGACTGTCAATGGTTGCGGTGCTTTCGGGACTGGTTCCGGAGAAGGCACAACAATATTTGCCCCCGCACCATTCTGTTTAAGGGCCTGAGATTTTGCCGCCCCCTCAGGGGGAGCGCCTTCCAGGTAAGTGAGCATTATTTCGCGCTGCATGTCGAGAAAGCGCTGCATGCTCTTCTGATACTGGATGATCACTCCGTCCATATCTCCGTCGCCGATATGTGCTGCCCCGCGGCCTGCTGCAAACATTTCCATGGCAGGATTCTTTTGGATTCTTTCAAGAGCAGATTGCGCAGCCTTGTTTGCTACACTGCTGCGCGACTCGGCTGATGGCCAGGTCTTCCCCAGCTTCAGCATGATTTTGGTGGAACTGGCTTTCTTCTTTACAGAGGATGTGGCTCTTCCATCCTTTTCCCCTACTGGGATCCTTCCCGCAAATAATCGATCAAAGTTGACATTCACTCCCTGGGCGGCCAGACTCCCGAGACCGAGCAATAATTGCCGTACCCCGTGTTCGCCGGGATTATCCAGGGTGATTACCGCATGGGGAAAATCCGCTAAAATCTGCGTAACAAGTGTGCCGAGAATATTGCGGGGTCCTGCCTCGATAAATACCCGTGCCCCGGCCTCATACATGGCCCGAATCTCCTCAATGAAGCGCACCGGATTGATGATCTGCCCGGCAAGCACCTCACGCATTGCAGCAGGGTCTCCGGGATATTGTTCAGCTCTGGTATTTGAGTAGACCGGGACCGTGCCTGTGGAAAAATCAGTATCCTGTAAAACTGCGGAAAACGCCTCCTTAACTGTGGAGAGAAAGGGCGTGTGAAATGCACCTGAAACCGGAAGACGGGTGGCGCGAAAGCCTGCGGCCCTTGCTTTTTCGACAAATGCTTCTATTTCTCCGATATTGCCGGAAACAACCGTCTGTTTTGGCGAATTACAGTTTGCAATCCATAATTCGACGTACTCGCTAAGCATCGGTTTAACAATTTCTTCTTCCGTATCAATTGCCGCCATGGCGCCGGGATTCTCTTTCCCTGCCTCGGCAAGCAACCTGCCGCGTATTTCGGAAAGGGTAAAAAAATCTTCCACAGTTATGGCCCCTGCCTGCCGCAACGCTGAAAGTTCGCCATAGCTGTGGCCGCAGACAAGCTCCGGCCGGATACCCAGGGAATCAAGTAAATTGCAGATTCCCAGGCTTGCGGCACCCACCGCTGGCTGGGTTGTATGGGTCCGGCTGAGTTGCTTTTTAGCTGCCTCCTCCTGCCCGGGAGTAAAAAAAGGCGGCGGAAATATTGTGGCGCTCAAAGGTTGATCATATTTCCCGGAAAGTATCCGGTCAGCAATCTCAAAACCTATACGCACCTCAGAAAAATGCACGGCAAGATCATTAAGCATGCCGGGATATTGCGCGCCCTGCCCGGGAAACAGATACGCGACTTTTCCTGTATCGAGAAGCGGTTCATCGTTATAAAAAATCCCAAGGCTGTCATTGATGGCCAGAGGATTCCCGGTGCCGGCCTCATCGGCTTTACGGATGAATTTAAGAATCTTGTTCCTGAGGTCTTCTTTGGATGATGCAACAATCGCCAGGGTTTTTCCGGAAAAAGCCCTTGCCTCATCCCATAATTTACAGGAAAGTTCAAGCAGGCTTGGCGGCCCGGCATTCTGCAGCGTTATCACATACCCCTGCAGCTTCTTTTGTATTGCAGCAGGATTCTCACCCCGCCAGACAAACAACTCCTCCGGCCACCTGTTTACCGGCGCCTCTTTGAAATTCTCAGCAGCAGTAAATTCCTCAAGAACTGCATGAAAATTCGTGCCGCCGAACCCGAATGCGCTGACCGAGGCGCAACGTCCCACCGTATCCCTGGAATGAATCCATGGCCTGGTTTGAGAATTGACGTAGAGGGAGGTATTTTCAAGGGCCCGGTTTGGCGACTTCACATTGGCGGTGGGCGGCAGCACTTTGTGATAAAGCGCCAGGGCCGCCTTGACCAGTCCGGCCGCACCGGCCGCCCCCTTGGAGTGACCGATCTGGGATTTGACCGAGCCGATGGCATGTTTCGGCGGTTGATTCTCCTTTTGGGTAAATATCCGGCTGAGGGATTCTATTTCAATGCGATCACCAACCACCGTACCGGTGCCGTGTGCTTCAATCAGACCGATATCATCGGGATCAACGCCGGATTTAGCGTAAGCCCGTTCCAACGCCCGGTGCTGACCTTCGGGACGGGGAGCCGTCAAGCCCCTATCCTTGCCGTCGCTGGATCCGGCAACGGATTTTATCACGGCGTAGATTCGATCATGATCACGGACAGCATCGTCAAGCCGTTTGAGGATGACAATGACAATTCCTTCGCTCAAAACCGTGCCGTCTGCGCCCTGATCAAAGACCCGACATTCGCCGGTTGAAGACAGGGCATGGGTTTTACTGAAACAGAAATAAGCAAACGGGTTCTGACTCCCTTCAGCACCGCCGGTAATCACCATGTCGCTGGTGCCGGTCTCAAGCTCCTTTACTCCCTGATAAATCGCCCCGAGGGATGATCCGCAGGCGGCATCCACTACAAAATTCACCCCACCAAGATCCAGACGATTTGCAATACGACCGGCAGTCACATTGGGCAATATGCCTGGATAGGAATCCTCGGTCCATTTCGGCAGATTCTGGTCGATCCCCGAAACATCCTTGAAAAACATACGGGCATGGGCTTTGAAACTATATTGCAGGGCAAGATCGGCAATACCGCTGCCAATACCCAGTATCACCGAGGTTGTCTCCCGGGGAAACGTTTTATCAAGATATCCGGCATCTTTAAGGGCCGCTTGCGCAGTGGCCAGGGTGAGTAATTGCAGGGGTTCCACCGACTGGACACTGTTTGGCGGCATGCCGAATTCGGCCGGGTCAAAAGGCTGCGGATCAATAAAACCGCCCCATTTTGAATTGATCGAGTGCTCGTCTCCAGAATCAGCATTGTAAAATTCCCGCCAATCCCAGCGGTCGGCGGGGATCTCACGAAGACTGTTTACCTTGTAAATGATATTATCCCAATACTGAGGCAGATCGGCAGCGTTGGGCAAGAGGCAGGACATGCCGATGATTGCGATATCAGAAGGTTTGCTGTTCAATTTTTCTGATAATTCTATCTGTTTCTTTTCAGTCATTGTAACTCCATGCACTCAAAGTAAAAAAAATCCTCTTGCCGCTTTCATATCATTCGTAGTGCCAGTAAAACAAATCAACAAATCATTAATAAATTTCTATTGATATTCTTTCTGTTCAGTGTAACTTCCTAACGTTTTCCTTTCAGTATAGAAAATGCAGAAATTATAAGGGAAAAAACTGTTACATTATCCTTGGATTTGACTTCCAATTCACGAACGATTTAACTAATCATATGCGTCATTAATGATAAAAAAACAGTCGAAATGTCAAGCCAAATAAACCCGTTAATTTGGTAAATATCCAGGACAACACCCGCATATTGCTTGAAATATGACGAAAGATCCTGCAGATAAAATCTATCCGGCATATATCCTGGCTGACGTTTCGATTAACTCTGACTCTGATTTTTACCGATTATAAAGGAACCAAAATGACTGCCAGCAACGATATTACCAATGAACTCATTACAATTATAACTGAGATGGCGAGCCAATCCGGCCAGCCTGTTCACAATATTACTGCTGATACGTATCTGGGGGGCGATCTCCAGCTCCGATCTCTTGATTTTATCCGACTGGTCGGTGCAATCAATCAACATTTCGGCCGGCATGATATCCCCTTTCAGGAGCTCTTCATTGCTGAAGACGGCTCAATTCTGGAAGACATTCAAGTACGATATGTTGCTGATTTTCTTTCCAGACATTTATGATACTATTTGCTTAAACCTCGTCAACATCCGCCAAAGATCAAATGCTTCTCGCAAACACAAAGCCAACTACATCAATAACTCTGAGGCCCATGCCATATCCCTTCAAGGCCTGCCTGGCCTTGTGTTCGGATATTGATAATTGCGATCTTCAAACCTTTATTGAAATTCACAAATTTATCAACTCCACAAAACACGGTTTGGGGCTGCCGGTTGCCGATTCATTCTTCGCCGTGGCCAATGATCCTCGCCACCTGGCTTTTTTTAACCCGGACGGCTCGAATCGCCCCAAGGAAGCGGAGTTTATCATTCAGGCGGTTCGTGACGGGCTTATCGATTCGCTCCATGCCTGGGGTGATTTTAATCATGGGCCCCCAAAACCTGAATTTCTGCAAACCATCGCCAAAAATCTCAATTCAGATTTTGCACACGCCAACCTACAGATTCCAATCTGGATCAATCACGGCTCCCCCAATAACTATCAGAACTTACATGCCAGACTCTGGCCGGAATATCAAGGCGATAACCCGACATCACCTTATTTCACCATGCCGTTTATCAAAGAATTGGGAATCAAATATTACTGGAACTCGGAACTCTCACCCTGGCCTTTATCCACAAATCATCCCGGGGTAAAATCTAAAAACTTAAAACGAATCGCGGTAAACCTTTTAAAAAATACTGCCAAACAGATGCTCCGCAGGTCATCCCGGATTAGAACTTCACAACAACTTCTTGATCTTACACACGAAACATTTCTCCGCGATGGCAGCCCGATGCTCGCCTTTAATCGATTTGCCAGACATCCGGATCGTCAAAAACTCTGGGACCCTACCCGCCATAGTCTGCGATACAGCCTCGACAAATCAGTGCTTTCAGACCTGGTGAAAAATCAAGGCTATATGATAATTTATACGCATCTGGCAAAACCGCCGGCGCTGGAGGATGAACTTTTTCCGCCGGAAGATGCGAAAGCCTTGAAGATGCTTGCCGACTTCTATCAAAAAGGATCGATCTGGGTTGGGACTACCGCCCAGATTCTCAATTTCAGATTGATGCAGAATTACCTTGATTGGAATGTACAGCAGAAAGGTACTAAGATAGTTATTGATATCAGGCAGGTTAATGACCCGGTCACCGGCCCAAGGATTCCGGATGTAAATGAACTGGCCGGGGTATGCTTTAATACTCCGTCACCGGCGGAAACAATTATTCACATGCAGGGGAAAGCCCTTAACGCCATGATCTTTAATAATGATAATAATGGCTCCGGGGTGATCGGCTTCAACATCCCCCCTGCTCCAAGAACCGATCTGGTAGATAACTGAAGATATGACTGCGCTGGAATCCATCATCATTTACAGGGATCTTATCCTCCCACCATCCGAAACCTTCATCAGAAACCAGGCCGGAACGCTCAGGAAATTCACGCCGTATTTTATAGGCTCCCGGCGAGTACCCGGGTTGGAGCTGCCAAATAATCAAGTTTTTTTATTAAATAACGGCACAGCTCTGGGCCTTATCCGCGAGGCAATGTATAAGCTTTTTGGTTTTGCGCCGTATCTTGAAAAAAAAATCAATGAAATAAATCCCCGCCTTGTTCATGTGCATATGGGAAAGGACGCAACCCTCTATCTGCCGCTCCATAAAAACAAAAGAATCCCGCTGATCGTCACCTTTCACGGCACCGACGCATACACTTCGGATGAGTGGAAAAGAAAGCAGAAAAGAATCACCTTTAAAATATACCTTCGGAGACGTGCCAGACTCATCCATACCGCCGACCTTTTCATTGCTGTATCAAACTCCGTGAAACAAGGGCTTCTGGCTCAGGGATATCCCGAAGGAAAAATCCTTGTCCATTATATCGGCATCGATCTTGACCAATTCAAACCCGATCAGACCATCCAGCGGGAACCCGTTGTCCTTTTTGTGAGCCGCCTGGAAGAATTCAAAGGCTGCCAGTATTTGATTGAAGCCATGGCGGAAATCCAGAAACTCAGGCCGGACATTCGACTTGTGGTGATCGGTGACGGACCGTATCGTCAAACTCTCGAGAAACAGACGCAGATCTCTCTGAAAAACATCGAATTTCTGGGAACACAACCCCATGATGTGGTAAAAGAATGGATGAATAAAGCAACCGTCCTGAGCGTTCCGAGCCTGTGGGAAGGTTTACCGACCTTTGTGCAGGAAGCAATGGCCATGGGGCTTCCCATGGCTTTATTCGATGTAGCTCCTGTCCGGGAAGCATTGGGTGAAGATTTGGCCGATTGCCTTGCAAAACCAAAAAACAGTCATGAACTTGCAGAAAAAATCATGCGGCTCTTTGATAATAATGATCTGTGGCAGAGATTGAGCGTCATCGGCAGAAAAAGGGCCTTAGAATTATTCGACCTGAAAAAACAGACAAAAATCCTTGAAGATACGTATAAGGAACAGATCAAGAAACACAAAAAATGAACAAAAGTTCCATCACCGTTGCCATCATAACCCGAAACCGGGCGCCATTGCTGAAAAAAGCCCTGGACAGTCTTGCCGCCCAGACACGCCCGGCCGATGAAATCCTCATCATCGATAATGCATCGACTGATGATACCCAAAAAGTAGTCGAGCAGATGGCGCAACATTTTCCCATACAATACGTTTTTGAAGATAAAATCGGCATCAGCTCTGCCAGAAACGCCGCTTTGACAGAGTGCAAGGGGGAAATACTGGCATTTATTGATGATGATGCCGTGGCAGATCCCCACTGGCTCAACACAATTGACCAAACTTTCCTGAGAAATCCTCAAGCTGTTGCAGTTCAAGGCAGAACAGATAATTTATTTCCTGAAAATCTGTATGCTTCTCTCGTGCAATTCATCAGCCAGGATATGCCCAAACTTCGCGATAGAGACGGCAATGTCGTCAAGTCGCCCTCAATGATCTGCAGCATGAATCTTGCCTTCAAAATGAATCCGGTAAAAAACCATGGAATTTTTTTTGATACATCCCTGACAAGGGGGGAAGACCGTAACTTCGGCCACCAGCTGCTGCGCAATAATATGTTGATTATCTATGCCGAAGATGCGCTAAACTATCATCACTGGCCCCAAACCCTCAAAGGGTATATTGGGGTGCGCTGGAAGGCGGGCGTTGCCAGAGGGCTCTTGAAACAGAAATTCGAGAAGGGGTCGTTTAATACGGAAACAAGAAAATGGGGATTGGCAAAAACCCTGAAAACCGCCTGGGCAGCAACAAAAAAAAGAAATATCTTCCGGCGGTTATCGTTTCTCTCCCTTCTTGTTGCGGGAAAACTGATTTCAGAAATCGCCCAGTTTCGGACAAAAGATGAGTAGTTAGTGTCTGTCCATAAACGAGGATTCTTGTTCGAGATTAAGGCATACGAAAAAAATAAGCACAGGCATATGTAGGATATTCCGAGCATTATTTTTTTCGTATAACACAGAGATCGGGAAAAAAGACCGTTTAGGGACAGACACTAGTTAATCAGCCTCAAAAATCAGAAGGACGCTGGCTTATGGGCGGCTATTCAAAAATCGAAAGGATAATTGCAAAAGTGCTGGAGAATTTTCCATTGCTTCGCATTGTTGTAAAAGAATCCTATAAACGCCTCACCTACGTTTTTTATCGAAAAAGAGGCTTCCAATTCAGGCTGCAGCCGCTGGTGAAGTTACAATCAGCCTTTGAGTGGGCGAGAATCGAACCAATCCCCGGTGAATATTTCTACGGCTATTACGACAAATCCCCCTGGTCGGACGATATGCAAAAAATGCTTCTCCACCATTGGCAGAAAGGCAAACTGGAAGTTATAGTTCTTGAAAAGGGTAAGGCTGCCCCAGCAAAACTGGGAACCACTCTTTCCTGGAACTGGCAGCAAGGGGCAATGGCGCAATGGGCAACAATCGACCAGGAACAGGAACAGTGCGTGGTGTTCAACGTGATCAACGAAGGCATCCTGGGAATGAAAATCATCCGTCCAGGTTCAACTTACGAGCAGTTCATCCCCTGGCCGATTCAGGCGCTCAGTCCCCGGAAACCCGAAGCCCTGTCCATCAATTACAAACGCCTCTTTCTGATCCGGGATTGTTATGGATATGCCCCTGAAGTAAATAATTTTACAGGAAAAATGGATGCTGAAAAAGACGGTGTATGGCGGATAAATCTCAAGACCGGCATCGGTCATCTGATCATTTCATTAAAGCAACTTATGGGGCTCCATCCGGTTCCCGAGATGTTCGAAGCCGACCACAAGGTGAATCACCTGATCTATTCCTCCAATGGCGAGAGATTTGTTTTCCTGCATCGGTATTATAACCCCCAAGGCCGTTTCTCAAGGCTGTATGCGGCAAATAATGACGGTAGCTGCCTCAAACTATTGTTGAACGCCCGCATGGTTTCCCATTATCACTGGCTGGATGATGATACTCTCGTCGCCTGGGCAAGAACCCATGAGCATGGCGACAAATATTACCGGGTCAATGCAACCAATGGGGATATATCAATTATCGGCGAAAATGTTCTCGAACACTTCGGTGACGGCCATTGCTCGGTTTCCACTGACGGCCGGTTCCTGCTCACCGACACCTATCCGGATAAAGCAAGGAATCAGCGATTGGTAATTTATGATCTGGAAAAAAATAAATCGCATCTTGTAGGCACTTTTTTTACTCCGTGGAACTATTATGAGTACAACCGCTGCGACCTCCATCCCCGCTGGAGCCAGGACAACAACTTCATTTCCATCGACTCGACCCACAGCGGCAAACGGCAAAGTTATGTCCTCTCCATGAAAGAATTTCTGGATTCAATCGGATAATGAACCCTTCGCCCCTCAAAAAAGTCGATATTGCAGGAAGTTCGATAACCCCGGCCACCCTTAGTGAACTTCACGCCGGAATCGCCGAAATCATTGCCAGAAACGACAAAGGGTTTGTCTTGTCCGGCAACGTCCACAGCATGAATCTTGCCGCAAAACTTCCGTGGCTCAAGGATTTTTTCAACCGCGCCGACATTGTCCGTGTGGACGGCGCAGGCCTGGTGCTGGGTGCGAGAATCCTCGGGCATGCCATACCGCCTAGACTTACCTGGGCCGATTGGGGCCTGCCTCTCGCCAAGTTCATCACCGATAAAGGGTACAGCCTTTTTCTTTTAGGCGGGCCTCATGGCGCTGCGCAAATGACTGCGGAAATCTTCCGCCAGAAAAATCCCTCAATAAACATAGTCGGCACGCATCACGGATATTTTGCAAAACAGGGAGATGAAAACCATGCTATACTGGAACAAATCAACCAGGCGACCCCGGATATCCTCGTTGTTGGACTTGGCATGCCGCTTCAGGAAAAATGGATACTTGAAAACGAGGACCGTCTAAATGTAAAAATAATACTAACCTGCGGCGCGGCATTTGAATATTTATCAGGCACCAAACAAAGATGTCCAAAATGGATGGGAGATGCCGGCCTTGAATGGCTCTATCGCCTTCTTCAGGAACCGAAAAGAATGTTCAAGCGCTATGTGGTCGGAAACACAGTATTCATTTTAAGAGTCTTGCGGGAACGATTAACACCATGAAGCTGATCAAAATACCATTATTACTACTGCTCATCATAATTTTCCTGCTGTTCAGCGCACAAGCTTTTGCACAGGAATTTTTCGTATCCCCCCAGGGAAACGATAAGGCCGGAGCCGGCACCATAATCCATCCATGGAAGACAATATCCAAAGGTGTCAAGAAACTCCGTCCAGGGGACATCTTGAATATCCGTGAAGGAGTGTATCGTGAATCCGTAAGACTCAAAATCACCGGCAGCCATGAACAGCCGATCACCATCAGAAATTACAAAGACGAAAAAGTAGTGCTTACCGGAACCGTTGCGATCAACGGCGGCTGGCAGAAATATGACAATAACGGCAAGACCCTCTGGCAAAGAAATATATGGGATGATGCTAAAAACTTTTCCAAAAAAAAAAGCAACAAAAACAGATTCCAGCCTCGTATCCTGATCCAGAACAGCAATGGCCAAGAAATGGGGGATTTCCTCAAAGCCGATCCCATAGGGGCAACCCCCATACCGCCGCACCAGGAAATTTCCTTATCGGAAGTAAATGAACCGGGAGAATGGTTTTTTGATTCACAACACGGCACTCTCTCTGTTTTTCCCAGAGATATTGATAATAAAGGCTTTGATGCAAATAATTACACATTTGAAGTCGGGGTTTTGGCAACGGCAATTATTGAGAGCGGCTCAAAGGTCTTCAGGGGAATTATCATCGACGGATTGCATTTTTACGGTTACACCGGGGTTTCGTTTGTTGAACTCGACAAGGTCGAGGCCGGCGGCGGCATCTTTTTTGCTCAATGGGACACGAAAAATCAATATTTCCGTTCACAAATTCAAATTAAAAACTGCACATTTGAAAAATGCTACAGACCGGTGGTGCTCGTACAGATTGATTACGTAACAATATCCAATTGCCGATTTATCGAATGCTTTGATCAGGGAATCGCCGCCTACCGAGGCAACAAACAGGATTTGATTGAAGGGAAAAACGACGATATCCACATAACCGATACCACTTTCAAATGGATGTACAACCACTATCCGCCGATCCAGGGCGGCGGTGGATCTCGATCCGCTGCCATCAAGATCATGGCCACCCGCGGCGCTAAAGTCGAAAACTGTATAGTTGATTATGCTGAGAATATCAACGGCATCTGGTTCGATGTCGGCTCCTCCCATGGTATAATTGCAAACAACACTATTTCACGAGTGGGCAAGGCCGGGATATTTGTCGAAAATAAATCCAATTATGTAAAAGTCGAAAACAACACGGTCAAAGAATCCGGTGCAGGAATAAAGATAGGGACGGTAAATTCCAGACAGGGTAAAGACAATGCCCCCATTGAGACGATGATGACTTCGAATACCATAGAAAACTGCAAGGTTGGCGTGCTTCTCGAGGCTGCCGTCAAACCGGCTATCGAAAAAAATTCCATCCATGATTCCCAGCTGTCTCAGGTTTATGTCTCCGATGAAACAGAGCAATGGAATGACAATCAGGGAATCACAATTAAGGAAAATTCAATTACCACAAAAGGCGGCCAATATTTCTATAAATGGGGCGGAAAATATACCAATCCTGCGGATTTGACCGGGGCAGAGCTTAAAGGTAAATCCAAAATCAAGGTTGATTGAAGATCAAGCACCAGACCTCGCTAATCAATAAAAAACTCCTGCCAAGGGGTCTGTGCAAATCGGTTTTTGAGTTCCTGATAATTGGCAATGGATTCCGACAGGGGCTTACGGTTCTGTTTTGCAAGAGAATCGGATAGTTCCACCTCGCCTTCAAGCCCAAGCAATGAATAAATCTTTTCCATCTCCACCCTGGGATCTGATTTGATATTTTCGTAAAGAATATCTGTTTTGGCATGATCCTTGAAAAACTCGTCATACTCCTGTTCCCAGGCGGTGCTCCTTTCAAAGGCCTCAAGGCAATCCTCATATGAGAGATATACCGGCTCTCGGGATGATTTGCCGCTATTAATCTCCCCCGCCCCGGAAATCTTTCTTGGTATGTCTTTAATCGCTTTGATGGCCCGTGCTTTTACCCCTTTGGGTTTTGTCCACTCATCGGTCATAAAGGCGCGCCTGAGCGATAAAAACGTCGCAAGCTTATTCTTTCTTTTCAGATGAATCACTTTGAGTTCGGGATCATTTTTGAGATACGCCCAAACTCCCTGGATTTTGGGGCCAAGTTCTTCCAGATTATATTTTTCCCGGAGAAGATCATGGAGTCGGTTGATCCTTTTTTTCAGATGCGGCGGGGCATATTCAATGTTTTTGTCCGGATAATTTCCCGGCAAGAGTTGCCCCGTGGTGGCATGATAGTAGAAAATCTTGAATCCGATGGTTTTGATGGAATCATTAGCAGCGAGAGCCAGTTGATCCTCAAGGTATTGCAGCGGATTATCAAGAAACCGAATCTGAAGCACTTTTTTCAAGCTGTTGAGATTAAATAATTCGCCGAGCACGCGGACTTCAGGGCAGGCCTTGAGCTGGTCTACCAGGAGATTCGAACCGGTTCGGGCGTTGCCGAGTATGATGAATTTCACAGGGTCCATGAAAAAATACCAGCTATGACTTTAGCGCCTTAAATGGTTTGCCGTCCTGTTTGCAGATCATCTCAATGACTTTTTTGCCGGAAATCGCGGCCGGCGGGATGCCGCCGCCCGGTTCCACCCATTGCCCGGCCATATAGAAATTCTTGAGTCCGGGAAGCGTCTTGCCCATGCCGTCCGCCATTGCCATTCCAATGGTATCAGGAGTAACCAGCCAGCCCTCGATGGCCCCCTTCCAGTTAGCGGTATATCGTTCGTAGGTCACAGGTGTTGCAACATCAATCGCTTCAATCTTTTCAGCAATCCCGGGAAAGCGATTTGCAAGTTCCTTGATAATCTGATCTGCAACTTGCTTTTTCTCCTTATTATACCCAACGCGGTTGCCACGGAGTTTTTTCCAGTAATCATAGGATGCCTTGAAGGTTATGATCAGCACTGATTTGCCATTGGGCGCCATGGTCGGGTCATAACCGTAATGCCTGATACTGATCCGATCAAGGATTTCTCCTGCAACTTCAATCACCTCGGAGGGTTGAATTACCGCCTTATGCGGCTGGTCCGAGAAATCCCCT